>JAUWNT010000001.1 GCA_030612495.1 Candidatus Aminicenantota bacterium | reverse complement strand
AGTACATTAGAGCAGTTAGGAGAGAATTTTAATTTAAATTCTCACAGTGCTGCAAGCAACATCATAACCGGTATCAGGAAATTGAAAAAAAACAACTTAGAATTTAATGAAAAGTTTAAAGAAATTGAAGGTTTATGCTTGAAGTGTCAAATAAAGACTTGACCCCCTTTTCAGATTGACCCCCTTTTTTCTTTTTTTTTTCTTTCTTTCTTTTTTTGTAATAAATGTTAATTAAGTTCAGTAATGTATCGTGAAGATTTAAGAGTAGATTCTGTATGAGATTCGATTTTTTTTACAAATAATTTTATCATTTTATTTATATCTATTTTGTTTTTCCAGATATTGGAATTTTTTGGAGGGTTTTTTTCTGTCCATTTTATGTAGTTAAGCTCTTCTGTGTTTAAAGTAAATTTCTCATTGCTTTTGCATTTTTCACATAAAATCCCTCTAAAATTATTTTTCACCCAGGCTTTGTTTATATCTTTCAGAAAACAATTATAGCAGATTGAAGGGTTAAACATCATACCCTCAATTCTCAGGATCCATATTAAAAAATAGAGTAATAAGAAATTTATTTCAACACCTTCTACTCTATTATTCAGTATTGATTCCATTAATTTAAATACTCTTTTATCTTGTTGGTTTGGGGCAAGGGATTTTAAAAGAATTTCTGATATCAAGTAAAAGTAGAAAATATTTTCAGGATTCGAAACGGTATTGAAATAACTTTTAATAATTTCTCCTTTTGAAATTGTGATTATTTCTTTATTTTCTTTCCAATAACAAGAAAATTCTCCTTTTGTAAAAAGTTCAAATAATGAGCCGAATCTATTTTTTACTTTTAATGACCCGGGGGCTATTGCTTTTAAGAATCCCTTCTCCTGGCTTAAAAGGAAGACAAATTTATCCTGTTCATTAATTGGTGATGAGCCTAGAATAAAAGCTCTTACGAAACCCTGAGGCATATAATCAGGAAATAAATTTAGGAAGGATCAGTGTGGCTAATCCAAGAAAGCTTAGATACCCCATTACATCTGTTGTCATTGTTACAATCATACCAGAGGCAAGGGCAGGGTCTAATTTAAGAGATTTTAAAGCCATTGGGATTAAAGCACCGAACAAAGCACCAGTGGATAAGTTAATAATGAGTGCAGCTGCAAATATGGCGCCAAATATCCATAGTCCTGATACAATATAGGATATAAGTCCTGCGAATATACCAATTGCAATTCCACTTCCTATTCCAAACATAAACTGTTTAATTAGAATAGATTTTGATGTTTTCCATTCTAAATTGCCAATAACTAATTCTCTTACCATTATAGCTACTGTCTGATTACCAACAACTCCTCCAGTTGCTGCTACAATAGGCATGAAAACAGCGAGCCATATAAAATTTTGTATTGAACCTTTAAATACTCCAACAACAATTGCAGATAAAGATGCTGTTAAAAGGCTAAGGAATAACCATGGTAGTCTCTTTTTTAAGGATTGAGCTATGTTTTGATTTGGGTTGTAATCTTGTGTAACACCTACCATTTTGTATATATCTTCAGTTGCTTCGTCCTGAATGATGTCAATAATGTCATCTACAGTTACAACCCCAGTCAATCGATCTGATTCATCAACAACCGGAATTGCCAGAAGGTTGTAGTTTGCTACTACTGAAGCAACCTCTTCTTGATCAGTAAAAACATCCACTTTGTAAACTTCAGTATTCATTAGATCTTTTAATTTAGATTTTGGGTTAACAACGATGAGTTGCTTTAAGGAAACAACACCTTTTAGTCTTTGTTCTTCATCTATTACATAGAGATAAAAAGGAACTTCCACCTCTTCACTTGAAAGTTGGATTGCTGAGATTGCATCACCAACAGTTGTTGACCCATCCAAAGCTAAGAAATCGGAAGACATAATTCTTCCAGCAGATTCTTCAGGGTAGGCTAACTGTTCTTGAATATCTTTTGATTCCTCTTTTTTCATTTTTTTAAGGATCTCAATTTGGATATCTTCTTTAAAGAGTGAAATTAGTGAGGCAGCATCATCTGAAGATAATTCTTCTAAAATGGGTGTTATTTGATCAATATCTAAGTGTGAAAGAATTTCTACAGCAATGTCAGGTTTGATTTCACTTATAATTTCTGCAAGTTTTGACATCTCTATATTTTTATCAAAAAATAGTTGAAGAATTATTTTTTGTTCTTGATAGTTTAGATGTTCTATTAAAGTTGCTACATCAGCATAGTGTAATTTTTCAAGGGCATTCCATAGGTGCCCCATTGTTCTAAGTTTTATAAATTGTTTTGTAAATCTCAGTAATTTTTCTAATGCAGCATCTTTCATGGGATTAATTTAGCATATAAAAGTAGAAATTTCAAGGGAATAATAGCCCGTAGCAGAATCGAACTGCTCTTACAGGGTTGAAAACCCTGTGTCCTAACCGATAGACGAACGGGCCATAAAAAGAAGTGAGCCGTACTGGGTTCGAACCAGTGACACCCGCCTTAAAAGGGCGGTGCTCTGCCGACTGAGCTAACGGCCCATATTGATTTTTACTTTTACCATAAATTACTGAACATGTCAACAGTAATTTGGAGATCGGACACCTTTTTATTCCTCATCAAGAATATCTTTTGGGAGAGATTTTTTTGTTATTGCGCCCATCTTTTTTATGTTCTCAGCTTGATTTATTAAGTTACCTTTTCCTTTTTTTAATTGATTAAAGGCTTTTTCATACATCTCCTTTGATTTATCAATATGTTCTCCGATTTTTTGAAGAGATTCCATAAAGTTTACAAATTTGTCATATAAAGCGCCACTTTTTTTTGCAATATCAAGGGCATTTTTTGTTTGATCTTCCTGTCTCCATAAAGATTTAATAGTGTATAATGTTGCCATTAAAGTAGTAGGTGTGACAATTACGATTTTCTTATCCCATGCATATTGAAAAAGAGTGTTATCCGAGCGAGCAGCAACACTAAAGCTAGCTTCAATAGGCATAAATAATAGAACAAAATCAGGAGAATTAATTCCTTCAAGATTTTGGTAGTGTTTTTTACTAAGTTCGTTTATATGGTTTTTAACTGATATTACAAGTTCTTTAGTATGATTGTTCCTTTCATTTTCTGTTTTTGCATTAACCCATAATTCATAAGCTACAAGTGAAACTTTAGAATCAATAATAATGTTTTTATTTTTGGGAAGGTTGATTATAATATCAGGTTTTTGCAAATTACCATTTTCACCTATTAATTTAATCCCTCTTGTTTGAGATATATATTCTTCACCCTCTATCAAACCGGAATTTTCAAGGATTTTCTCAAGAATCATCTCTCCCCAATTACCCTGAGTTTTTGTCTCTCCTTTTAGCGCTTTTGTGAGTTTTAGAGCTTCATCACTCATTTGCAGCCCTAACTTTTCAAGATAGCTGATTTTCTCAATTAAAGAAGTATTTCTCTTAATATTTTCAGTATTAGTATATTCGATTTTGTCCTGGAAATCTTTTATTTTTTCTTTTAAGGGTTTTAAGATTTCTTCTATATTGTTACGGTTAAGTTCAGTGAACTTGCGGCTTTTATCTTCCAAAATTTGTGCTGCAAGGTTTTTAAATGCATCAGTAAATTGTTTTTCTATATTTTGGAGTTCAACTTTGTCTTCTTTGTAATTTTTCTGAAGTATTTCATACTCAGTCTCTTTTTTTACAAAAGAAGATTTCAGGCTTTGTAGCTTTGGTTGCGCAATTATCCAACCTATTAACACTCCAAGTACTATTCCAGCTAATATAAGTAAAATTTCCATTTTTTTTCTTATTTATTTCTTTTTACATTTTTTACATTCTTTCTTATCAAATTCAAGATTTCTTATAAGTTTTTCAGTATTATATGGAGCTTTGCCTCCTCTTAAGTATTTATGGAACCATTCAAGATGAGCATTATAATAAACAGGCATTGATTTCACATAGTTTGGCCAGTGTCCATTGTATTTAAAGATAATCAATTGTGATGGTATCTTCATTTTCTGTAGATCTGTAAAGAATTGTAAACTTTGTGTGTAGGGAACTCTATAATCTTTTTCTCCAGTAATGATTAGACATGGAGTATTAAAGTTTTTTACGTATGATGAAGGGGATGTGTTTTTGTAAAATTCCATATTTTCCCAGGGAGTACCTTTTAAATCCCATTCTGGGAACCACAATTCTTCTGTTGCACTATACATTGATCTTAGATCATATACACCCATCATTGATGCAAGAGCTTTAAATCTTTTATTATGGCCTTCAAGCCACATCATTGCATAACCACCCCATGACCAACCCATTGCACCCATTCTATTTTCATCAACATAGGGTAAAGCAGCGAGAAAATCACTCACTTTTTCAATATCCTTAATAACTTTCCCATTCCAATCACCTGAGATTGCCTTTGTGAATTCTTGACCATAACCTGTTGAACCATGAGGATTTGGAAATGCAACTACATATCCAGCACCTGGATATACTTGCCAGTCACCTCTGAAAGAATCTGCCCATTGCATTTGTGGTCCACCATGTACGTTTAGTATTAAAGGATATTTTTTGGAAGGATCAAAATTATGGGGTTTTACTATAAAAACATGAATTCTTTTGCTATCTGTCCCTTTTATCCAGAGTTCTTCAGCTGGTCTTATATCAACATTATCTTCGATTTTTTTATTAAAAAAAGTTAATCTTCTTAAGCTGTTCTTTTTCCCTATTCTATAACTCCATATTTCATAAGGTTCTCCAACTGATGAGCGAGTAAAAATCAATCTTTTGCCGTCAGAAGTTATAACAAATTCCCTAATATATTCAGCATCAATGATTTTTTCTTTTCTTTTATTGTTTATATTGATTCTATACAGAGGTAAATGTCCTTTCTCTTGGACAGTGAAATAGATGTGCTTTGAATCAGGAGACCAGGTAAAATCAGAGACCCAGTTATCAATTTCTTCAGTTAAAATTTCTATTTTTTTATTTTTTCTATTATATATTGCAAGTCTTATTTTATCAGATTCATATGAAGGTATTTTTTGTGTTGTAAAGGCAATATATTTACCATTTGCAGAGAATTTTGGAGATCCATCATAAGCTTTATTTTCTTTTGTAATATTAATTGGGTTAAACCCCTTTGATTCTAAGTTGATAAGAAAAAGGTCGCTATTTGTTGAATTTGCCTGGTTTTTATCATGATTTGAAACAATACATATTTCTTTTTCATCAGTGGAGATATCAAAACCTTCTCCTCCGCCTAAAGAAAATGAAGGATAATCACAGTTTCCATTTGTTACTGGTTTAACCTTTTTTTCTTTTATATCAAAGTAAAAGAGATGACTATATTTCCAATCTCTATAAGAAGTCCAATGTCTATAGAGTAGGGAATTAGCAAAATGAGCCTGTATAGGTCCATCTTTCAGTTTGGTTGACAATCTTTTGTTACATTCACAATTTTCCATACATTCAGGAAATACTGATGATAAGAAAAATATTTTTTTGTTCTTTTTTGATATTTTTGGAGAGGAAATACCAGTATAAAAGCTTAAAATCTCTTTTGATTCGCCTCCATTTAAGCTTATTTCCCATAATTGTTCTTTGTTTTCTCTGTTTGAAATGAAATAGATTTTGCGTCCATCTGAACCCCAGAAAGGATTGAAATCTGATTTTTTATTGTAGGTGATTTGATTTTGTTGTCCTGTTAATAGATTTAATAGGAAAATATCACTATTTTGTTCTCCTTTTTTCAAACAGTATTTTGTTACTTTAAAAAGCAGTTTTGTGCTATCAGGAGAAACATTTAAACTTGAGATGCTTTTTAGTTTGTAAAGGTCATCTAATGTGAATGCTCTTTTCTCTTTTGTATAAAGATTGAATGAAATTATAAGAAAAAATAAAATATAGAAGAAAGATTTTAAAATTTTCAAATGGCACCTCCTAAATTAGTTTAAATTCTACTTTATTTTTTTAAAAAAATCTACATAAAATTTCAAAACAAAAAATCTTTAATCCATTTTACTTTACATATCAGTTAAACTAATATAAAATTGTTTTAAGAATCTATGCTTTGAAAGAAGTGAGGATAAAATTATGAATAAAGAAAATGTGTATAACAATATTTTAGGTACTGTAGGTAATACTCCTCTTGTAAGGCTTAACAAGATAACAAAAGATGTTGAAAGTGAGATTTTTTCAAAACTTGAATTTTTAAACCCTATGGGTAGTGTTAAAGATAGGATTGCAAAATATGTGATAGAAAAAGCAGAAAAGGAGGGCAGAATAAAAGAAGGGCAACTTATAATAGAAAATTCATCTGGAAATACTGCCATGGGATTAGCTCTTGTTGCAATACAAAAGGGATATAAACTAAAGGTAATTGTTAGAGATAGAATAAGTAAAGAGAAGATTGACCAATTGGAAGCTTTAGGTGTTGAAATTCATATGGTTGACAGTTCATTACCCCCAGAGTCCCCAAATAGCTATAATAATATAACCCCTTCTATTGTAGAAAAAACTCCTGGTTGTTATTTCCCGGACCAGCATAATAACAGAGAAAATAATGAAACACACTATGAAACAACAGGACCTGAAATATGGAAACAGATGCATGGGAAAATTGATTATTTCATTGCAGGAATTGGTACTGGTGGTACTATATGTGGAGTTGCAAAATATTTAAAAGAGCAAGACCCGAATATAAAGGTGATAGCAATTGATCCTGTTGGTTCGATTTTTTATGATTATTTTTACTTTAAAAAAAAAGTTAAACCTGCTCCTTATTTAATTGAAGGGCTTGGAGATGAATTTTTGATCAAATGTGTTGATTTCAGTGTTATTGATGATATGTTTAGAGTAAGTGATAAAACCTCTTTTTTATATACAAGAAAATTAGTGAGCCAGGAGGGGATACTTGCTGGAGGTTCAAGTGGCGCAGCAATATGGGGTGCATTAAGATTGGCAAAATCTCTTAAAAAGTCAGCAAGAATTGTTACGATTTTTCCGGATAGTGCTTCACGTTATTTAAGTACAATATTTAATAATGAGTGGATGAAAAAAAAGGGTTTTTTATAAAAAAATAATTATAATAAATTAAAAAAAAATAAAAATCATTTTTTTGAATTTGTCTATTGAAATATATATGTATTTAATCTAAAATTTCTCTATGAACTCAAATGGGGAAAATAGTAATTTAAAGTCTAACAATAATTCAAATAGCCATATTATAGGTAACAAAGTATGCATGTCTGTATTCTTTTCCTTTATATTACTTTGTACTTTAGTGTGGATTAATGAGATTTTTGATATACCTCACCTTGTTTTTGGAGCTCCAAGTAGTCTTATAAACTGGCGTGAATCATTGAGTGAAACAGTTTTAATAGCTTTTATTGGCTTTGTTGTTATGTTGATTATTATAAAAGGAATTAGAAAATGTAAACAAGATGAAGAAACGATTTTAGAAAGCAGGGAGAAGTATCGTACACTGGTTGAAACTATTGGTGATATAGTCTTTACTTTAGATCTTGAGGGAAGGTTCACCTACTTAAATCCTGAATGTGAAAAGATTGCTCAATACAGTGTTCATGAATTGATGGGGCGTCCTTTTACTGATGTTCTTGCTCCTGAGTATATTGAATCAACTATTAATAATTTCCAAGGAGGGCTTTCTGGTAAAAAAATCCCTGTTTATGAGATTGAACTTTTAGATAAAAGTGGGAGAAAAATTCCTGTAGAATTAAAAGTAACATCACTTTTGGATCCAAAAGGGAAGATTATTGGAAGGATAGGTATTGCTCGTAATATTAGTGAAAAAAAGAAGCTTGAAACGCAACTTCAAAATATCCAGAAGATGGAAGCAATTGGAACTCTGGCAGGAGGTATTGCACATGATTTTAATAATCTATTAACTGGTATACTTGGAAATATTTCACTTATGCTTTTAGGGATGAGTTCTAGTAATCCTATTTATGAGATATTAAAAAACCTTGAACAATATGTCCAGAATGGGGCTAATCTTACAAAACAACTTTTGAGTTTTGCAATTGGTGGAAAATATGAAGTTCAACAAACTGATGTTAATGATCTTGTTAAAAAAACAGTAGGGATATTCAGTCGTACAACGAAAGAGATTGCAATATATGAAAAATATGCTGAAGATCTATGTTTTGTAGAGGTTGATCAAGGCCAGATTGGTCAGGTACTTTTAAATATATATGTTAATGCTTTGCAAGCTATGCCTGGAGGTGGTGAGCTATATATTAAAACAGAAAATATCACACTTGATGAAGATTATGTTAGACCATTTAATTTAAAATCCGGTGGATATATAAAAATTTCTGTAACTGATACGGGTGTTGGGATGAATGAGTCAATAAAACAGAGGATATTTGAGCCATTTTTCACCACAAAAAAGAAAGGCAGGGGAACAGGGTTAGGTTTAGCATCTGCTTATCGGATTGTTAAGACTCATAAAGGTATTATAAATGTTTACACTGAGAAAGGTAAAGGAACAACATTTAATATATATTTACCTGCATCTAAACAGAAAGCAGATAAAGAATCCTTAACAGTAGGTAATGAGAAAATTTTAGGGGGAGATGAAACTATTCTTCTTGTAGATGATGATGATATGGTAATCTATATTGGAGTAAAGATGCTGGAAAAAATTGGATATAGAGTTATGAAAGCCAGAACTGGAAAAGAAGCAATAGAAATATATAGAGAGAATCAGAAAAAGATTGATTTGGTTATCCTGGATATGATTATGCCAGAAATGGGTGGAGGAGAAGTATATGATTTTTTGAAAAGTATAAATCCAAGAATAAAGGTTCTACTTTCAAGTGGTTATAGCTTAAAGGGCGAAGCAAGAGAGATCTTGGGACGTGGTTGTAATGGGTTTATTCAAAAACCCATTGATATGAAAGATTTGTCTTTGAAAATACGAAAAATTTTAGATACATAACTTGCAGGGTTATATGATAATTTATTGCTAAGTTAATTATAAAGAAAATCCTTTCTTGAGAAGATTAATTAAATTATTTGTTGAACGGTCATGTTTTAAAGGTTTATTGTAAGAATTATCCAGTTCTGGAATGATTTTTTTTGCAAGGGTTTTCCCTAATTCAACTCCCCACTGGTCAAATGAAAAAATGTTCCATATTACACCTTGAACAAATATTTTATGTTCATAAGCTGCTATTAATCTACCAAGAGAGAAAGGGGTTAATTTTTTTATAAGAATTGTATTTGTTGGTTTATTACCTTTACATATTTTAAAAGGTATTAATTCTAAAGAAGTTCCTTCTTTTATAAGTTGTTCTCTTGTTTTCCCAAAAGCCAGAGCTTCTGTTTGTGCAAGAAGATTAGCCATTAATTTTTTATGATGGTCTCCTAAATTGTTCAGGGGTTCAATAAATCCAATAAAATCGCTTGGGATTAATTTTGTCCCCTGGTGAATAAGTTGAAAAAAAGCGTGTTGTCCATTTGTCCCAGGCTCACCCCAGATTATAGGGCCAGTCTGATATTCAATTTCATTCCCTTCTTTATCAACATGTTTGCCATTTGACTCCATATCTAACTGTTGAAGAAAAGCAGGAAATTTATTTAGATATTGATTATATGGTATTATTGCATGCGTTTCAGCTTTGAAAAAGTTGTTGTACCATATGCCAAGTAGAGCCATTATTACTGGGATGTTTTTTTCAAAAGGAGTATTTCTGAAATGATTATCCATTGAATGAAAACCTTTTAATAGTTCAATGAAATTATCAAACCCTATAGAGATCATAATAGATAATCCAATAGAGGAGGTTAATGAATACCTACCTGCAACCCAATCCCAGAATTCAAATATGTTTTTAGAATCTATACCAAAATCAACTGCTGCTTTTGTGTTTGTAGAGAGAGCAATAAAATGAAAGGGGATGGATTTTTTAGATTTGTAATGTGATAAGATCCAGTTTTTTGCAGTATTTGCATTTGTCATTGTTTCAAGTGTTGAAAATGTTTTGGATGCAATTATGAAAAGTGTCTTTTCAGGCTCTATTTCTTTTAAAGTTTCAGAAATATGGTTGGCATCAACATTTGAAACAAAAAATAGTTTTATACCTCTTTTTGAATAATATTTCAAAGCTTTAACAACCATTTTTGGACCAAGATCAGATCCTCCTATTCCAATATTGACGATATATTTTATTTTTTTATTGGAGAAGCCTTTCAGCTCTCCATTTCTTATTTTTATTGAAAAATCCCTCATCTTTTCAATAACAGAGAAAACTTCAGGTGTTATATCTTTTCCATCTATAAAGATTGCACTTTTATCCATATTTCTCAATGCAATATGCAAAGCTGGTCTATTTTCTGTTTTGTTTATTTTTTCACCATTGAACATTCTTTCTGTTTCGAGTTTCAATTGCCTTGAATTTGCAAGTTTTAAAAGGAGATTGATTGTTTTGGAAGTAATTAAATTTTTTGAATAATCAAAATAGAAATCCTCTATATAAATTGAAAATCTTTTTGATCTCTCTTTATCGTGTTTAAATAATTCTCTTAAATTATGTTTTTTGATTTCATTGTAATGAATTTTCAATTCTTTCCACTCTTTCATGCCAGTTAATTTATTTTTCTGCATAAAATCTCCTTAAGACCAATATATCTTCTTTATAACGATAAATCTTTTTTAATTAATAGTCAAATATGTTGGAAATCTAAATATGTCATTTATTCTTTTATTAACTCGTTCAATTTGTTTGACAGTTGATTTAATTGAAAAGGTTTTGCCATAAAATTTTTGATTTTTCTTTGAAAAATCTTTTTTTCGAGATAATCTTTCCCATATCCACTTGCTATTAGAATTTTTATGTCAGGGTTAATTTGCTTTAAAATATCAAAGACCTTTTCTCCAGAAATCCCGGGTAATTCTATGTCTAAGATAATTATATCTATTTTGTCTCTATTTTTTTTATATATTTCAATTCCTTCCTCACCATTGCAAGCTGTTATGCAGTTTATTCCAAGTGAATTTAACATATCGTTTCCTATCTCTCTTATAACTTCTTCATCATCAACTAACAGTACATTACCTTTTATGGAAGGTTCATGTTTTTCTTTTATATTTTCTTTAGGTTCATAAACTGTTTGTTTAATAGAGGGAATTAAGATTTTGAAGCTGGTGCCAACACCGAATTCTGATTTAACTTTAATAATTCCGTTGCAACTATTAACTATGCCTTTAACAGTTGAGAGGCCTATGCCAACACCTTTTTTATCCTTTGTTGTAAAGAATGTTTCAAAAATATTTTTAATATTTTTCTCTTCTATACCAATCCCATTGTCCGTTATTTTAATCATTGCATATGATTCGTCTTTAAGAGTTTTTTTATTTCTTATGGAAATTTCTTCTAGCTCAATTTTTATTTTTGGGTTGGGTCGATTTTCTAAAGCGTCTTTAGCATTTATAAATAAATTAATAACTACTTGAGATATTTTTGTTTTGTCTGCACTTAAAAAAATATTTTTATCAGATATTTTTTTTATTATGGTTATATTCTTTAAATTTAGTTTAATGAAGTTTAGGCTTTCTTCAACAACCTTGTTGAGATTTAATGATTTACCTTTTTCAAATTTCTTTTTGGAATAATTAAGAATTTGTTTAATCATTACTGAAGCCCTTTCACTTGATTCGATAATATAAGAAATGTATTTTTTTAATTCTGGATTTTCTGAAGATTTTTTCTCAATCAAAGATGCATATCCCAGGATGCCGCTTAAAATATTGTTAAAATCATGTATGATTGCACTTGTGATTAGACCGAGTGACCCCATTTTTTGAGCTAGAGCTAAAGAGTCTTCTAATTTTTTTATTTCTGAGATATCTTCAATATTTATTACAACATTTTCACTTTCATTTAAAATTGGATATAAAGTGAGATTTGCTGTAAAGCTCCTTTTTTTGTCTAAAATCATTTTTTCATTACTTAAGGAAGATGTCCTATTTAAGATCATTACTTCGTTTATAGCATCTTTATATTTGTTAAATACAGGAGATATTTTAAATAAATTATTACCTATGGCTTTTTTGTTTGAAATTTGGAATAGTCTTTCAGCACTTGAGTTCCAGAGAGAAACTTTATTGTTTTTGTATATAGAGATAATTGCAAAAGGACTTGAATCAATTAATTTCCCCATAAACTCCTGTAAGTCTTTTAGTTTTGAAGTTAATTTTCTCCACTCTGATACATCTCTGATTAAGATTAAACTTCCAACTATATTTGATTGTGTTCTAAGTGGCTGTATGATTAGATCAATATAATTAGCTCCGAATTTAAAAGGGTTCACTATATTTATTTTTTTTATATTATCTCCGTTTTTTATTGCATTTTTAAAAAAGCCATCAGAGCCGTTTTTCAAAGATTCATTTGATAAAAAGCTTTTTATATTTTTCTCAAATATGGTGGATTTGTTTATAAATCCTTCTGCTTTATGATTTGCAAATATGATTTTAAGATTTATGTCAGTAATCAAGATCATATCAGGTATTGATTTAAATATTTCCCTTGAAAAATAAATTTGACTTTTTAAGTTTTTTTCAGCTTTTTTTCTTTTTGTAATATCTTGTATTTCAGAAATATATCCTTTAATTTTATTTGAACTGTCTAATAATTTTGATATTGAAATACTTATGTCTATTTTTTTCCCATTTTTTAAAAATAGAGCTGCTTCCTTATCGACAATATTATTTTTGTCAGAAAGTTCTTGAGTTAGTTCTTTGATTGTTTTTTTGTCAATAAGGTTAAATATATTTAATCTATTGACTTCATCTTTTGATATTTCAAATTTTTTGAGGCCATACTCATTTATATAAATAGGGTGTAATTTCTTGTCAAGTATAATTATTCCTATATGGACCGTTTGCATAAGAGTGTCAATATATTCTCTAGATTTTTCTATCTCTTTAACATTAGAGTATAATTCTATAAATGAATTTTTAGTATTTGAAAAAAAATCGTTTAGCTGAAAAAAGAAGTTTTTTTTGTATTTAATTGTTTCATTTGTGTCTTTTGATTTGAGTTCTTCTAAATTTTTTGATAAAGATTTTAAAGGAGAAAATATTGTTTTCTTTAAAAAGGCAAAAAGTATAAGTGTTAGAAACATGAAAACTGCTAGGTTTATAAGAATAAATTTGTTTATTCCATCATAGTTTTGCCATTTTTCAATAAAAAGATTTTTTATTGCTAAATTAATTATAAAAAACATAAGAGAATAAATTAAAAAAAGAAACAATATTTTTAAATGCCTTGTTTTCATTTAAATCAATTTTGCTCCTTAATCTTCATCTTGTTTTACGATTTGTTCTATTGAGTATATCCCTAGAAGGACATCTTCTGAATTTTTTGATTTTGCATATAATCTGACTTTAATTTTTTTTATATTGCTTTTGTTTTGTTCCAGAGCCTGAATAGATGGAATTGAGTATCCATATTCAGCTTTTATATGAATTATATCGCTTACATTGTTATTAATTAATTGCTTTTTTAAGGCAATCGTACTTCCGTAACTGAAGGGCTCTCCTGTGTTTTCTACTTCAAAATCGCCCTTAAAAGATATATTTTTAATAGGGTTTTTACCAAGGTTTTTAACCTTTATTGAAATTTTTGGGACAATAATGATTTCTTTATGAGTTGACTTTTTATATATCCATTTTGTATCATTCCAAACTACTTGAATTGAGTTCCTTAACTGTTTTGTGATTTTTACTTTTTCTGTTTCTTTTTCTTCTGATTCAGACACTGGGACATTTTTAATCCCCTCAATTTCCTGTTTTATTGGATATTCTCCGATTTTAACTAAAGCAGAACTTATTCTTGCGAAAATTTTAACTTTAATTTTTTTCCATTTTTGTTTGTTTATTGTAAATGCCTTTTTTGAAGATGCTGTATAACCATGAAAGGATTTTATAAGGATTTCTTCACTGGTTTTACCTGGATCTAAAGGTTTTGTGTACATTGGAGTAATGCCATCACCCAATAAGCCTCCGCCCTCTTTGTACAAGAAATCTCCAGAGTATCTAATATTTTTCAATGCTCTTTTCCCAATATTTTTTATTTTAATTGTAATAGAAGGTACAATCGTTACTTCATAAGGGCTTACTTTTTTATTAACCCATTTTGAATTTTGATAAACGATTTTGATAGATTCTTTTAGTTCTTCAGGGCTTATTCTGTTTTTTAATTCTTTCAAAAAAAGTATTAGAAAGAAAAGTACAAAAATCGCAACAATTGATATAGCCCAAAATTTTGGTTGCTTACATCTTTCGGATAATTTCTTCTTTTTTGGGTAATTTTCAAAAAAACTATTATTTTCCATCATAACATCCTTAATAATACAATTTATAAAAAATTAAAACGCTTTTTATATATTATATATATTATATACCTAAAAATAATTCAAGTAATTAAAATATATTTTTTTATTTTCTCTTGACAAAATATAAAAAAAAACTTATTTTTTAGTTTATGAATAAATATAAAATATATTTTTTTAAATATAGTTTTATAAATAAAAATGGAGGAGGCTAATATTGCAAGATCAGTTTCAAAGTAAGATTGATGTAAGGGTAATGATTCTTAATAGCTTAAAAGAGAATAAGGATATTTTTAAAGCAATTGAATTGGTCAAATCTTTTTTGAAAGAAGGTAATAAAATACTGGTATTTGGAAATGGAGGTTCTGCAACTCAATCTTCACATTTTGCTTCGGAACTTGTTAATAAGTTTTATTTTGAAAGGGAAGGATTACCTGCCATAGCTTTAACTTCAGATATTGCCAATTTAACATCAATTGCAAATGATTTTGATTTTAAATATGTATTTTCAAAGCAGATACAAGCAATTGGTAACAAAAATGATATTTCTATTGGCATAACAACAAGTGGGAAATCAAAAAATGTAATTGAAGCATTAACAATTTCAAAGAAGCTGAAATTGAAAACAATTGTGTTGTGTGGAAAAAATGTAGAGCTTTTTAAAAAATTAGGAATAGATGTTATTATTTCAGTTGATTCAAATGATACTCCAATAATACAGGAAGCCCATCTGTTTATATTGCATACAATAGCTGAGGTATTAGAAAAAGAGTTCTTTGTGAAAAGTAATAAGAAAAATAGCAGGATAAAATGAGGTTTGTTTTTTTATATGATTATTGATTACAAGGATATCTCTTTTTCATTTAAGAAAAAACGTAGATATAAACGTTTCAGGCGATTAAGGTTTGTTTTTGCGATTTTAATCATTATTATTTTTTATTTTCTCTTTAGTATATTTCAATCATACAGAAAGATAGAAAAAATCGAGACTTTACTGTTGAAAAATAAAACAGAAAAGGCTTTAAACACATTTAAAAAGGTTGAAAATACATTGTTTTTTAGGAAAACTCAAAAAGAGTTAAGAGCACTTATACATCTTTTTAAAGGAGATTATTTTTCGGCAAGCCGTATTTTTGATAATTTACATGCTAAAGGAACTTTTATTAAATTTGAAAAATTCCTGAATTATTTTTTAGATAATGCTGAGTATAAAAAATTAAGAATTTATGTAGATTACTTAGCAAAAAAAGGTGAGGATGTAGGATTTTTCAAAATATTGTATATGACAGCATCTTTTGATTATTATAGATCGTCAAAATTAATAGATAAGATATCTGTAAATAGTTTAAAAAGAGAAAGAAAAGCCTTAAAAATTGTTAAAAAGATAAATACTGAATTGAAATCTGGAAGAATAAATTATATTTTTGATATTAATGGAAAAGCTATTGCTTATTATAACCAAAAAAATGGAAACACAGATTCTTTAATCCCAGGTATTAATTTTGATAAGTTCAATTTTTATTTTAAAGATGGAATAAAATTTTACAAATTGACAATTGATACTAAAATCCAGAACAAACTACATAAATTATTTAAGAAATTTTTTGGAACTTTTCTTTTATTCAATTTAAGTGATAATAGTATAATTGCTGCTTATTCCAAGCCTTTTAATCAAAAAATAAGGGATGCTGTCTTTTCTCAAGAGTATGAGCCAGCTTCGATTGTAAAAGTTCTCACACTTTTCTCTTATTTAAAATACCCTCACAATGAAATTTTCCCGTTCTTTTGTAAGGGGAATATAACGCTTGATAATAGAATTTTTTATGATTGGAAAAAACATGGAAATGTAAAAACTTATAGAGAAGCTCTTGCTGTTTCCTGCAATATCGCATTTTCTAAGATGGCTTTTTCTGTAGGATTTAGTAAAATTTCGGATACTTATAAAAAGTTCTATTTTAATACAAATGGATTGAATGACTTATTTCTTTCTTTTAATACTGGGAAATATAAAGAAAAAATTTCAAAGGACTTTCAATTGGCTAAATTATCTGTTGGGCTTGAAGAGATAAAAATTACCACTTTTCATGCTGCTTTAATTTCAGCAATAATTTCTCAAAATGGTTCGATTTATTCACCTTATTTAGTAAAAAACATTAAGAATGTATTGAAACTTGGTTTTTATAACCATAAACCAAGAATAATTAAAATTGACAGTGATTATTCAGTTTTTCAAAAAATAAAGAAGGCAATGATAGATGTGGTAGAAAACAAAAAAGGTACTGGCCACCGTTCAAAAGTTGATTTTGTGAAAGTTGCTTTAAAAACTGGGACATCCGGGAAAAGAAAATTTGGGTTTGATTCAGTCTTAATTGGTTTTTTCCCTGCTGAAAGTCCTCAATATGCATTTGCTTTTAGGCTTGAAAGAGCAGGTAAAGCTGAATTAACTGGAGCCAATTTTTTAAAAGCTTTTTTGAAAAGCTTTTATGAACATTAAAAAATGAAAAAGATATTTTTTATTATTTTTATTTTTTTTCTATATTCTTTTATCACAGCTCAAGTAATTGTTTTCCCCTTTGAAGTAGATCCTGGCGAAAAAAAAGCTCATCAATGGTTAGGTAGGGCAATCTCATTTTATCTAACAACAAGTTTGCAAATGAATTCTGTGAAGGCTCTGCAAGATGATAAAGTTAAATCTATTCTTAATCTAAATAATATTGATTTTCCATATAATATAACAAAAGCAAGTAAAATAAAACTTGCTGTGGATTTTAATGCTAACATAATAATTGGAGGCGAAATATTATCTTCAAAGGTAGATAGTCAATCATTAGTAGAGGTGAACTCTTATATAATTGATTTGAAAAAACGTACCCAAAAATATTTTCCTTTGATTAAAGGGGATGTGAAAGATTTATTTAAAATACAAAATGAATTATTGAATTATATATTAAAGTACTTTAATAGAAATAAAAAGGATGTATCTTACCCTGAATTAAATCTAAGCAATAAGGGGTATGAGATCTTTATCAAAGGATTTCTTTTAAACGATGTCTCAGGCAGGGTTAAATTATTTGAAAAAGCATATAAAGTGAATTTATTTTCTGATTTTTTAAATTTTGAACTCAGTAAATGTTATTTATATGAAGGTGAGTTTAATAAATTGGAGATATTTTTAGGTAAGATTTCAAACAAATTTTTTTTCAAGTACGAGAAAAGCTTTCTAATTGCCCTTCTATATTATTACAAAGGAGATTTAAGGGGCGCAAAGAATGAGTTTAAACGATTGTTAAAAGAAAATCAATTTGATGCTGAAGCAAATAATAATCTAGGAGTTTTATATCTCAAAGAAAAGAAATGTGAACTTGCTGAAAAACATTTTATACATTCTTTGAATGTGAGAAAGGATTCTATTGTATATTTAAATTATATAAAGTTATTGTTAATCACTAAATACAAGGAAAGGGCATCTGAAGTATTAAATATAGCTCTTTTTTATTTTCCTGATGAGAAAAAACTGATTGATTTGTTCTCATATTTTTTGTCAAAAAATGATAAAGAAGATTTACTTTTTAGTGTTTTTAAAAGTTATATTCCAGATATTTATATGGGTGATGATGAACCTGATATTCAATTAAGTTTAAAAAGTATATTCGATTTTGAATTTAAGAAAAGGATAGATTATTCTTTAGAAGTAAGTAAGATAAAAAATCTATATAATTCAGGGAATATAAAAGAAACTTTCGAGAAATTGCAAGATCTGTTGGAAGTAAACCCTTTTGTATCGGAGTTTCATTATTTAATGTCTAAAATATATTCACATATGGAACAGTTAAGCAAAGCTGAGATGTATGCATTAAGTGCACTCTTTTTGAAAAAATCAGAGAAAAACTTTCTGGAGCTGATTAAAATATATAAATCCAAGGGTGATAAGGGAAACTTGATTCAAATAGTATCAGAGGCTTTAGAATTATTTCCTGAAAGCAAGAAAATTAAGAAATTCATGAAATTTTGTAAGTGATAATATTCTTGTAGGTTTTGGTTATAAAAGCTGGATATATCTTGACACTAATATATTAAAATGCTAATATCGAAACTTATATAAGGATAAAAAATGAAAAGAAAGGAAAGAGAACATCTTAAAGAAGATCCATTTGTAGACTTTATTGGAAAAATAATAGAACTATTTAATAAATCTAAAAAATGGGTATTGCTTGGCGGAGGGGTTCTTATTGTAATTGTATTAGTTATAGTAATTTTTATATTTTTTAGATCAAAGTCAATTTCAAATGAGAACAATTTGTATGCAAGAGCTTTTAGCATAAAGAGCTCAGACACACTGAGTTCAGGTGAGAAATTAACAGAATTAAAAAAATTAAAGCCTAAAAGAGGTATTTCTTCAGTAATTGATTTATTCATAGCTTCAATCTATTTTGAAGAGGGTGAAATGAAGACTGCCAGGCAAATTATTGATGAATCTTCTAAGAGTAAGATTAAATTGGTCAATGATGAAAAGATATTACTCAAAGCTGAAATTTCAAATAGCATGAATAAACATAAAGAGGCTATTAAATTATTTAATGAGCTTTTGATAGACAGAGATTTAGAAATATCAAAGGATTTTATTTTATTAAAAGTTGCTAAGATCCAGTTAAAAATGGGTCATAAAAAACTTGCTATTTCTAATTTAAAAAATTTAACTAATGATTTCCCCCAATCTTTCTATTATAATGATGCAATTACTCTATTGGGTGAAATTGAGAGCAATTAAAATTGTTAACGACTTTGTTGCTTAAGATATCTTAATTGTATATCTATCAATTTGACATTGGAAAGCAATTATGATATTTATTTTTCTATTTAAATCACTTAGTTTAAAGATATATTAATGAGAAAAATTGTCTTTTTTATATCTGTGTTTATATTATCCTTGAACCTGTTTTGTTATAAGGGAACAGAGAATATTATTGATTCTAAGGATTTTAATATACACGGGTTTGAACTCTCTTTGCGTTCAAAACAAGTCTTAGAAAAAAAGAAAAAATTGGGCCGTGCTATTCTAGAATGTTATGCACTTATAGCAATTTCACAAACAAATTATTGGATCAACTATACTGATTGGATAGAAGATTGGCAGTTCAGATTAAGATGGGAAGATCAAAAAATGAGGTTATTTACTCTTGATGCAAATAGATTTGATGATAACGAATTTACAACGAATTGGACTCATTCTCTTTCAGGTGCACTATATTATAATTTCTCTCGCTCAAATAATCATACATGGTTAGAGTCATTTATATTTACATCAGTTGCTTCTCTATATTGGGAATATTTAGTGGAGTGGAGAGAGGTAGTTTCTGTAAATGATAATATTTTTACATCTTTTGGTGGACCTAGTATTGGTGAATCCTTATTCCAATTAAGTAATTATTTCAGTAAAAAATCAGGTACAATAAATAAGATTTTAACTTTTGTTTTCAACCCAATTTTATATTTTAATAATTGGCTGGACCGGAAGAAAAAAAAGAATTCTATTATAGATTATAAAGTTCCATGGCATGAATTTAATTTTTTTTTAGGCCAAGAAAAGGGTTTTGAACCTGAAAAGGGTTATGATTATGTGCGCTTAAATATTGGGCTTGAAACTGAGATTATAAATGTTCCAGAACTTGAAGAACCTGGAAAATTTAGTCGGTTTGTCAAAGATGTTTATTCAAGTGAGTTTTTTTTTGATATAAATTTCAGCTCTACAGGAGTTAAGGAATATAATGCTTTAGCAAAGGTAGCTTTATTTGGTCATTTTAAACATGATATCAGGAAGAAATCGTCAAATGGTTTAAAAGGGAGTAACCTTTTTTGGGGAGCTGCAACTGGGTTTGAACTCTTTAAAGAGATTTCTTTTTCCTCAGATGATTCAGATGAAACTGAGAATGTGAGTTTCCCTGCCAACTTCTCTGATAAATTGGCTGTAATGAATCTGTTTGGACCTTTTTTTAGTTGTTCGATTTTTTCAGGTAGTTTAAAATTAAGATTAAGAGCTGATGCTTATGTTAATTTTGCTTTGATCAATTCTTTTGCTATGAATAAATATTCAAGCCAATATGATATATCAGGGGCAAAATCCACTTTAAAAAATCACGGATATTATTATGCTTTAGGTCTCACAATATCATCGGATTTTACTCTTTCTTATCATAATTTCAAATTTAGAGGGAAAATTAAATATTATTGTTTTAATTCAATTGAAGGGATGGATCGTCATCAAGTTAATGTTATTGATGATTTTGATATAAATGATTCAAGATTGATCTCCGGGGTCTCTTTTGGATTTAAACTGCCTTCAGCTCCTTTAATTTTCGAATTATCTTTAGAAGGGATTAATAGGAAAGGGAATATAAAAAATATTTCTTATAAAGAATTTGAGACCAGGTTGTATACCAGGATTAAATTTAGTTTCTAAGCTAAATTTTGAATTAATATCCTTATTTTTATAATCAATATGAATATTTTTCTTGAATAGCTTTAATAATGTCATAAATTGAAAAAAATGCATCCACTACTGAAGGATCAAAATGAGCACCTCTTTCTTTTTCTATATAATCCTTTACACCCTGCTCAGACCAAGGTTGTTTATAAATTCTTGAGGAAGTTAAAGCATCATAAACATCAGCTAAAGCGACGATCCTCCCACTTAGAGGAATTTCCTCTTCCTTCTTGCCTGGTCCAAAAACTATATTTTTTTTTAATATATTGTTTATGTGACCAGGGTATCCTTTACCATCCCATCGCTCATGGTGACTTATAGTAATTTCTTTTGCCATATCATCCCAATCGGAAGTAGAATCTTTAAAGAGGCGAGCTCCAAATATTGTGTGCATTTTCATCTGGGAAAATTCTTTATCAGTTAAATTGTCTTCTTTTTTTAATATTGTATCACTAACTCCAATTTTCCCCACATCATGAAGCATGGCAGCAATTCTTAATAAATCTTTGTTTATTTTAATCTCCTTGCTTGAAATTCTGTGATCTAATGCCCATTTATGGTAAATTTCAATTGAGTAAGCTCCAACACGGTTAACATGAGTCCCTGTTTCTTTTGGGTCTCTCATTTCAGACATTTTAATCATCCTTAGTATAATCTCTCTTGTCATTATTGCCTTCTCAATTGCAACTGCTGCATGACTGGCAAAATAGGTTACAAAAAGTGTATCGTTCTTTGTAAAGGATGTAATTAACCCTTTTTTGTTTTTAGGATTAATGATTTGCATAACCCCAATTAATTTATTGCGAGCTGTTATTAAAGGTACTGTAAGAACGGTTTTGGTTTTATATGAAGATTTTTTGTCGAATTCGGGATTAAAAGAATAGGGGGGAGTCGCCTTTATTTTATAAACATCATCGATTATTAATGGTTCTTTTGTTTCAGCAACGTATCCTGCAATTGAATTGTGATTGATCTCTAATTTTTGTTTTGAGTATATATAACGTTTACTTGTGAGATCTTTTTTGAAGAGAGTATCGTTTTGGAAGTAGTTAAATGTAAGTTGATTGCCTTCGGTAAGATATATTGTTCCTGCATCAGCATTGACTGAATCTCTCGCTTCCATTAATACACGATCTAAAAGAGAATCAAGGTCTTTCAAAAGGTTTAATTCTTTACTTATTTTTAAAATATTATAAATTTTATCTTTTCTTAGATTGGATCTCATTTTATTAATATTATATATTAGTTAAAATCTATAAAAAGTCAATAGCTTTGGATTGGAGTTGCATTAATATTCTATCTTTGACATTTTATTTTTATATATTTATTATAAGAATATGAAAAAAAAGAATTTCCTGTTTTTTGGATTATCTATTTTTGTTCTCTTTCTGTTTTTCCTACATATAAATAGTAATATCAATGCCTGTACAATGATTCTATGTGGAAAAAATTCAACAAAAGATGGTTCAATTCTTCTTGCACATAATAATGACCTTCCGGGAAGCATCTCCTCATTGATTAAAATCGTTCCAGAGAGTAAACATAAACCAGAAGATAAGATTTTGTTTAAAAATGGATTAATAATACCTCAAGCAAAACAGACTTATAGAATGTTAATTATGGAATGTTATTATGGCTATTCTGAAGGAGATGCTGTAGCAATAAACCAGTTTCAGGTATCAATTGCTGGGGGAGTTTCACTTAAGGAAGATAGAAATATAAAAGCAAAGGAAGCAGATCCAATTATAAAAGCAGGGGTGAGCGGATATGTCCGCTATATTGCATTACAAAGATCTAAGAGTGCAAGAGAATGTGTTGAGTTAATCGGTGAGATGTACTCAAAGTATGGAATATCCTATCCTAGTGGAGTTGGCGTGGCTGATCCTAATGAAGTGTGGTATATAGAGGGCGGAGGTGGAAAATGTTGGGTAGCCCAAAGAGTTCCTGATAATAGCTATCTTGTTGTAGCAAATGGATACAGGATTGGGGATATTGATTTTAATGATAGAGAAAATTTTATTTTTCCTTCCTATTTAAAAGATTATACGATTAGAAAAGGTCTTTGGGATCCTAACAAAGGGCCTTTAAACTTTTCAAGAACTTTTGGGAGGAATAGAAGGATAAAAAACAAATTCTATAACACAAGAAGAGTCTGGAGAGTTCAGAATCTTCTAACGCCATCTATGCCACAGCTTCCTGGTTTATCGAAATATCCCTTTGTATTAAGGCCGGATAAAAAGGTTACAGTTAAACGATTGGTTGGAGTTTTGAGAGATTATTACAACAAAACTCAATTTGATACTATGAACAAAACTCCCTTATCGTCTGAGTTAAAAGAAAGGTCAATCGGGGTTTTTAGTACTGTACATACAGATGTTATCCAATTGAGAAACTGGATGCCAGCAGAAATAGGGGCTGTTTTATGGGGAGGGTTGGGCTCATCTTTATCTACACCTTACATCCCATATTATTTTGGCATTAAGGGGGTTCTTAAATCATTTAGATTAGCTGAAAATGATTTTGATTGTAAGTCAGCGTATTGGAATTTTAAGTGTTTAGCCATGCTTATTAAGTCCAATTCTTTAAAATTGATTAATAAAGTGCTGCTTAAGTGGCAGGAGTTTGAGGATAGTTTGTTCTCTCTCCAGAGTTTAGTAGAGGAGATTGCACTTAAGCTATATCATAATAGTGAAGAATCTGCTAAAGATTTTTTAACCCTTTATTCTTATGGGCTTTCTTTAGAGGCTCTTAATATTGCAAAAAAACTCAAAGAAGAATTAAAAACAAAAATTGACAAAAAAGTTTACAATTTTGGTATAAATCTATTTTAGGAAATATTTTATTTAACTTTAAAGATTTGATATATTAATCTGGTTTCAGGAAAACATCTTTATCAAATCCTTTTTTATTGATATAATTCTCAGAATTATCATATTTTAAGCATTTTACATAATTGATATATCCGGGATTAGCTTCTACTATTTTAATTCCCATACCTTTAAGCACACGTGGGGCATCTTTTTCAGAAATTCGTTCTGACCATTTCACTTCTCCTCTCATTTCATAAAGTTCATCATCAATAGCAAGTAATAGAATTATAATGGAATTATTAGAGATGTTTTTATTTAATTCAATGTACATGCCGTTTTCAGATATATTTGATGTTACTCCAACCTGTTCGATCCCATTGTGATCTATATTTATAATAAATTTTTTATTATATCTTTTATCTCTTTTATTTCCCATTTTGCCTCCAAATAAAACTATTATTCTATAATATTTATATGCAATATGTTTTCCAATTTATTAAATATATTGCTTTAAAAAGATTTATTTAAAAATAATACCAATCAAATACATTATATGAAGTTCTCCGGAATATATGTTCTGGTTTAATCAAGAAAATTTATAAAACATTAGTAAGTTAATATACAAATAAGTGTATAATAATTATACACTTATTACTTTGAACACATATTTTTTGAATAGAAAGTCTATAGATTATATTTTATTTATCCTTTTGAGGGTGTAATACGGGCACTCTTTTTCCAAGATGCATATATTACATGAGGGATTTTGGGGTTTACATACTGTTTGTCCAAAACCGACAAGAGTTTGATTGATTTTATTCCAAAATATTTCTGGGAACATTTTTTTTAACTCTTTCTCAACAATTTCGGGTTTTTCGCCATTTGCCCAGCCAAGTCTTTTGGATATTCTGAAAACATGTGTGTCTACTGCGATTGAAGGCTTATTAAAAGCAAGTGCAAG
Source organism: Candidatus Aminicenantota bacterium (assembly GCA_030612495.1). Taxonomy (GTDB): domain Bacteria; phylum Acidobacteriota; class Aminicenantia; order UBA2199; family UBA2199; genus JAUWNT01. The sequence goes on along the minus strand of JAUWNT010000001.1, from coordinate 23,749 downwards.
TACAAGATTTGCTGTTTTTCTTCCTACTCCAGGAAGATTTGTTAGTTCTATAAAATTATCCGGGACTTTTTTTATTTGAATGAGTTTTTTACAAATTTCATATATGTTTTTAGCTTTCCGTTTATAAAAGCCCACAGGGTAGATCAACTCTTTAATTTTTTGTTCTCCGGTTCTAAACATTTTTTCAGGGGTATCAGCAATACTAAATAATTTTTTAGATGCATCTTTTGTTACTGTGTCTTTTGTTCTTGAGCTTAGTAGAACAGAAATAAGTATCCTGAATGGAGTATTTCTAATACTTCTTTCAAAAGTAAAAACTGGTGGATTGAATGGAATTATGAATTTTTCAATTTTTTTTAAAGTCAGTAAAGAGTTATTTATCTTCAATTTTTTTCCCATTTATGATTATTTCATTTGCAATTTTAACAGATAGCTTTAGAGTTGCTGAAACTCCACAATACTTTTCTTCTGAAAGTAAGATTGCTTTTTTAATTTTTTCAAGAGAAAGATTTTTTCCTTCGAATACATATTTTATAAGAATTGCTAAATATTTTTTTGGATGTTCTTTTGAAAGAACTGACTCAGTTTTAACTTCAAAAGAATCAATATCAACTCTCATCTTTTTTAAGATTGATATTACATCCATTCCAGTGCATCCAGCAAGTGAAATTAGAATAAGACCTTTTGGACTTGGCCCCCTATTTTTGCCTCCAACATCCTCTTTTGCATCAATCATAAACTTAAACCCATCCAGAGTTGCTTCAAAGGATAGTCCGTCTTTCCAAACTACTTTTGAATTCATTTTATCTCCTTTTATAAATAATTTTATTTATAATATTCAAAAAAAATAAATATTATTAGTTGTTCTTAGTCTCTTAGTCTAAGTAAAAAACATTAAAATCAAATTATAAGTGATTTTCATATAATATTCAAAATAGAAAAACGATTATTTACATGTGGTTTTAATATATGATATTATTTATTTAAAGGAGATGAAGATGAAGAAATTAATCTGGTTAATAATTATAATGGTTATTGGAATTGTTGCTTATAATCATTTCATTGTTCCACTTTCGGAAGAGGAACAGGAAGTTAAGGTATTGGAAGATGAATTTAATTCCGCAATAAAGGATTTTCACCAAGCAGAACGTAGTGCTGGCATAAGTGGTATGGATACTACAGCAGATTTAGATGATGCTATAGATAAAGTTAAACTGGTTAAGGAAAAATTAGAAGAGCTAAAGGAGAAACTTACTTCAGAATCAACTAGAGAAAGAGCTAATAAGCTAAAAAACAGAATAAATGAATTTTCAGAAGGAATAGGGGGGCTTTAAATAGTCTTTTAGAGTAATGTTTTAATCAGTATATTTACAGAAATAAGTTTTACTATTATTTAAATTTGATAGAGTATTTTTCAATAATATCCTTATAAATTGGAAAAGAAGAGGTAAGGTCAATTACTTTGTGTTTGATTGATCTTAGAATTTCTTCATTGTTATGATTTTTCAATGCTTCAAAAATAAGTTCTGCTATTACTTTCATTTCATCTTCTTTCATACCTCTAGTTGTAACTGAAGGAGTTCCAATTCTTATTCCAGAGCAGATAAAAGGTGGATTCTGGTCAAATGGAATTGTATTTTTATTTACAGTAATTCCTGCTATATCAAGTGCAGTTTCAGCATCCTTTCCAGTTATATTCAGGGAAGTTACATCAACGAGCATTAAGTGGTTATCAGTTCCGCCAGATATAATCCTTAGACCCTTATTATTTAGTTCGTGTGCAAGAACTTTTGCATTTTTAACTACCTGTTTTTGATATTCCTTAAATTCATCTTCCATTGCAAGTTTAAAACATACTGCTTTTGCAGCTATTACATGTTCTAAAGGCCCTCCTTGAATTCCTGGGAATACGACTTTTTTAAGCTCTTTTCGGAATTCTTTTTTACAAAGTATGAAACCACCTCTTGGTCCTCTTAATGTTTTATGTGTTGTTGAAGTTACAAAATCTGCATATGGAATAGGTGAGGGGTGAATACCTGCAGCAATTAGTCCAGCAACATGAGCCATATCAAAAACAAGGACTGCTCCTACTTTATCAGCAATTTTTCTAAATCTTTCAAAATCAAAAAATCTTGGGTATGCAGATGCTCCTGCCATGATCAGTTTTGGTTTATGTTCCAAAGCCAATTTTTCGAGTTCATCATAATCAATTCTTTCAGTTTCTTTATCAACTCCATAAAATACAACATTGTATAATTTTCCAGTAAAATTTAGGGGGTGTCCGTGAGATAAATGTCCACCATGTGAAAGGTTCATTCCGAACATTGTGTCGCCTGGTTGCAGAACTGCCATATAAACTCCCATATTTGCTTGAGTCCCAGAATGGGGTTGTACATTAGCATATTCAGCGCTGAATAGCTCTTTTGCTCTATCCATTGCAAGCTTTTCTGTTATGTCTACATTTTCACACCCTCCATAGTATCTTCTTTTTGGGTATCCTTCAGCATATTTATTTGTGAGAACAGAACCCATAGCTTCCATGATTCCATTTGGAACAAAATTTTCGGAAGCAATCAATTCTAAATTTTCATTTTGCCTTATAGTTTCTTTCAAAACAGCTTCAGCTACTTCTGGGTCCAATTCATATAGATCTTTTTCTAACATAGTATACTCCTTATTTAAAATTATTATTTTCTATTATATTTTGTAAATAATCAAGCCTTGTTTGATGTCTGCCTCCTTCAAATTCTGTATTTAACCAAACACTTACGATTTTTAATGCAGTTTCGAAATCAATGGTTCTTGCTCCCAAATTTAGGATATTTGAATTGTTGTGCTTTCTGCTCATTTCTGCCAGAAATTCATTATTGCATAAGGTTGCTCTTACATTTTTAAATTTATTTGAGACTATTGACATGCCAAGCCCAGAACCACAAATGCTTATTGCTCTTGAATTTTCCGGGTCTTCAGATATTTTGGCTGCAGCTTTTGCACCATATTCAGCCCAGTTTACAGGTTCTTTTGAGTGTGTACCCAGATCCTCTATTTTATATTGTTTTTTTATAAGATATCTCTTCACTTCTTCCTTTAATTCAAACCCAGCATGGTCTGAAGCAAGGTATATTTTAAATCTATTATTTTTCATTTTTTTTGTTATTAAATGTATGTCTTGTAATGTATATTTCTAATACAATTTTAATTAAATGTCAAGAAAATGGTCTCTGTCCCTATTTATGTCCACAAGAAAACCTTATACTTTTTTTTTGCTTTTTAAACATTCTTCTCCTTTTTCAGGAATGTGTTCATAATTTTTCATAAATCTATTGACAATGAACAATAATTCTCCTAATATTTCATTAAGATGAAAAAAGGAATTTCCTATGGTGTTTCAATATATTGATAAAAGGATCTTACCATGAGGAAATTGGATCAGAGGTCCGGGCATCCTAAAGCTTATTTTTCCATTATTATTTTCTTTAAATGATTCTCAACCTTATCTATAGTTTTGTTTAAATTTCCAATCTTTTCAGCAATAGGATCAATTTTCCAAGAAGTATAAAGTTCTGGCTCAAAATCGATGAGAGTTTCTTCGTCATAGCTTTTATTATCATATGAATATGTACATTTTATTGTGAATGATGTAGGTAAAGTGTCGCCTTCACTGAATATTTGGAGATATGTACCTAAATTTATCAAATATTCTTGACCAGGAATAAATTGTTTGATACCATTCTTAAAGATGTTTAGATCCTTAATTTTGCCCTTTGAACTATTTCCCAAAAGATGAAAGTCTTTATCAATCTTGAATTTCACATTGTGAGCAATTGTCTTCCCACAATTTGTAATGGAAAGTATAGCTAAGCTGCTCCTACTTATTGTTTTTATTTGAATATATGGCCTCCATTCTTCCTCATACTTTTTGCACATTAATTTAAATACCCGATTATTGGATCGTATGATGATGAGTGTCAAAACAACATAAATCACAGTAGCTATTGCAATTACAAGATTAGAATTATTATTTAAAAAACTTAAAAAATTCTGAATCATTTAAATAACCCTCATTTTTTTGGACGTCCAATTCTTTCCCAGGTCCTATTTGGCTTTTGAGTAGGTGGTAATGGTTTATCTCCAGGCTCAATGGTGACTTTTGCCTGGGATCAGTGACTTCTCCACCTCTTGGACCACGTTCGATATATTCTCCCGGTTTATCAGGATTTTCACCGGGTTTTTGTAAATTAGCCATTTCTTTCCTCCTTCAAGATTTTTTCTTTTTAGTTATTTTACTTACCTTAGTCTCGAATCTTTTTAAAATTGTTTGAGTAACATAAAAAGGATTCGATTCGTGGATACCTTTTGCTATTTGTAATACCTCAGGTGGTTTAATTAGATCCCTTTCTACAAGAGGTAACATGAGTTCTAATCCCCATAACACTGAAATCCCATTCTCCTCACAAATAACTCGCAATTGTTTATCGTTAGATATACAATCCCATTTATTATCTCTTGCTAGAATAAAACATACCCGATCATCAAAAGCTAACCCTCCTATTTTGTCTGCAGCTTCCAAGTATTGTTCCAGCGTTGGTTCTACAATTTTTAGATTAAGACGATTGCAATCACCAGTATCCATTTGCTTCACTTTTTCAAGGACATCTGTCGGCACATAAATTTGCCCGATTTCCTTTGAATAAATCGTAAGAATAGAAATATCTGAACTTAAATAATCTATTAAAACATTTGCATCAACTAGATAAACATCTGTGAAATCAGTCACACATTATTTCTCCCCACTTGCTGCCCAATCTTTGGCAATTTCCCTCATTTCCATAAGATCATGTCCTAAGATTTCAGCTCCTCTTGACAGAGTGATCTTCCCTAATTTAAGGGCATCCCTTACTAGTGCTCCCAGCCTTTCTCCATAAAAATCACGAGGAGAAAGATCATCTGGTTCTTGTGCTTTGGCACTTTCCGGAAAACTTTTCCAATATGCACTGTTGGGGAGGCTATCCGGCTCTTCTATAGAGGTTAGCGATTTGTTAGTTTTTTGTTTATAACCTTGGTGAAATAATTGCCAAGGATTTATTCCCCTATACTTTTTCTGGATTCGATAGAGAACAGTTTTATAGCTCACTTTAAAAATTCTTTTAATTTTTAGCACTTGATCAACAAAGAGCATTCCTGATGATTGTCTCCATTCCCTATCAAACACTTCATCAGGCATTAAAAAATGTGAAGCAAATTCGTTTGCTTCTTTTTCTTCCGCCTCATTTTCCTTGATCTCGCGTACATCAAAAGCACTAAGATGAAAAAGCAAATGGGCCAATTCGTGAACGGCAGTAAAGATCCACCGTTCAACAGAAATTCGTTCCCAGATATTAACCACAACCGCAGGCCCTCCATCTTTCTCAGAAACCGAAAGACCAAAAAAATTGTTTGAAGTTCTTCTAATTGAAATTACCTTGATGCCCTCTGATTCCAATAGGCCACAAATGTTGTGGATTGGCTCTTTTTTGTCCAGAGAGAAAAGTCCCCTTACTTTGGCAGCAGCTTCTTTTGGTTTATTCTTAAGTTTAATAAATTCTTTATTACTGATTGACTGCTTAATCTTGCTTGCAATATGATCATCCAAAATTTCTTCTAGATCATTGTAAACTTCAAGTTTTTTGCTAATTTCATCTAATATTACTTTTCTATTGTTCATATTTCCCTGTGATCGAAACCGAACATGTTTAAGTTGGTTGACTTGAGTAACCAGGTCTTGAATATTTATTGAAAGTGCTTCAGCTAATGCTTTTAAAGTAGACACTCTGGGCAATGATATTTGAGTTTCAATTTTTCGATAACCAACCCGCGAAATTCCAACCCTTTTTGCCAGCTCTTCCTGAGACAGGCCTTTGGCTTCTCTGAATTTGCGCAGATTATTGGCTATGTTTTCAAAACCCTTTTCATGGGCCATATTGTCCTCCTTTTTTTATCTATAATAAAGATAACATTAATTTCAACTTTTGTCAACATGATAACTATAATTATTTTTTTATATTTAATTTCAGATAATTTTCAACCTAATACAACATCAATTTTATAAGAAGGAGCAAGTCTTCGTGGCTGTCTCATAACCCTTTAAAAGCAGTGTTTTAGGTCATTTTTTCTGAACACTATACTCACCTTTCGTAAAAATCGCTATATTAAGTAAATTAAATCAATATCTTTACTTGTTTTTACGAAATCAGCTTACTTTTTATACTCATTCATTACTTTTTTTCTGTCAACTTTCTTTAATCAAGACACTTAATTGATGTCAAAGAATTCTTCTATTGCTGGTGTTACATCAACGAGACTTTTTATCCGATTTCTTAATTTATCACTTTTATTTCCCCACACTATTAAAGGGACTGGGTTTAAAGTATGAGCTCTTGTTAAGCAATTTTCTATATTTCCATGATCACTGGTTATAAGTAGAGTATCTTTATTTTTATCTAACAATGTTATTAATTTTCCAATCAATTTGTTTAACTTTTTTAGTAGAGATATACAATCATTAATAGAATGCCTATGAGCATATATGTCGGTTTGAAAATATTCGTATAAAACAAAATCAAAGCCTTTTGAGCTATTATATATGATTTGCGCTGCTTTTTCTGAAGTAAATGCAGGTACATTTAATCCTTTTTCAATTAAAGAATTATTTGTGAAATCCTGATATATTGATCTTTCATTTATAATGTCTTTTTCATCAAATGGAATTAAACCATTTGAAATCATTATACATGAAGTAGTTGAAATTCTTTTTTTGAATATATGTGGAAACTCATCAGAGAAGAAAAATCCACCATCATTATTTATTCTTATATGCTGATTTGTGAAAAACCTAGAATATACTGGATATGCATTAAGAAAATTGGTTTTGAGATTTTTATTCTTCAAAGAAGAAAATATGTTTTTTTGCTTTATGAATCTTCTCATTGTTTTGTCAGGAAAACTCCCCTTGTGTTTATTTAATATTGCAGGAACATTTTTCCCAGTGTAAAGAGATGTTTGCCCTGTTGCACTTTGTGGGACTCCATCAATTCCGAGTAAAGGATCTATTGCTTTAATTGGTGTTTTATCAGGCAAGACACTGTAATCGTTATAAAAAGGTAGAAATTCTGTTCTTGCTGCATAAAAAGGATTGGATTTTAATGGTTTTCCAATTCCAACCCCATCAAGAAATATAAAGATCAATCGAGACATATTTTTTATTTTTTTATATAAAAACTGTCAATTAATTTTAGTTTTCTGTCAAAAACATCAATAATTAGTTTCTCCTCTTTTTTGTACATACAGCAAAAACTATATTCGGAGATGAATTTTTGACTGAATGGGATCTCTCTTTTTTTCTCATATAAAGGAGCTCCCCCTGCACCTGTAACAATATAAAAAATGTTATTGCGAAATAATCTTTCATATATATGATCATGTCCATTGAATGCTATATCTAAACCATATTTTTCAAATAAAGGAATAATTGATTTTCTTAAATCTTTTTCATCTTCTCTATGAGGTCCTGAACTAAAAGGTGGATGATGAAAAATAGCGATTTTATACTTTATATTTGGCTTTATATTCTTTAAATCATTTTCCAACCAATTGTATTGTTTGGAGTCTTTTTCTATTTTCGGGTTTGTATCAAGGATAATAAAATGTATGTTTCCAATATCAACAGCATACCATCTTTCGTTATTTGGTAATTTAAAATTATCAAAATATAAATGAGAATTTCTTTCATGATTCCCTAAAGCAGGATAGAATTTGGTAATTTTTAAAAGGTCTTTAATGATGTTATTAAAGATGTGCCATTGTTTTTTAACATTCCCATTTGCAACAAGGTCACCTGTATGGAAAACTGCTACTGGTTTTAGTTTAATTATTGAATTTACAATTTCTCTGTGTATGTTATGATTGGTTCTGGTATCACCATAAACAATAATGCAGTTTTTTCTTTGCTCTATTAATTCTTTTTCTGGTTTTATTTTTCCAGAAACTGAATGATTATTGAAAATAAATATGGAAAATAAAATTAAAGATATTTGTATTCTTTTTGTATTCATTTATTAATCTCCTTTTTTTATAAGTTTTATTAACATTTTTCACCATCAGAAGTAATATAGATAACTTCCCTTTCAAGTTTAATACCTTCACTTTTAAGGATCTCTTGAGTAATATTGTTTTCAAAATCAATGAGATCTCTAAAACTTGCATTACCTTTGTTTATTAAAAAATTCGAATGTTTTTCGGACATTAGGAGATTATTGTCATGAAATCCTTTTAATCTTGAATCTTCAATTATTTCCCCTGCTGAAATTCTTTTATTGTTTTTTACTGGATTTTTAAAAAAGCATCCTGCAGTGAAACATTTATAAGAAGGATGACTTTGTTTCCTATGTCTAATATGGGATGTGATTTTCTCTTTAATTTTATTCTCGTTCTGATTTATGTATTGTAAGAATACATTTAAGATAACTTCTTTGCCATATTTAAAAATAGAGTTTCTGTATTCAAATCGAAAATATTTTTTATCAACAATTTTTATTTCACCTTTTTCCGTTAATATTTCAGCTTTTTCTAAATTGTCAGATACAGATTTCCCAAAAGCTCCTGCATTTACAGCAGTTGCTCCTCCTATTGTTCCGGGGATTCCTGAAAGAAATTCCAGATCTCCTATTTTATTCCCAACACACCATTTTGTGAGGTTCTTGATTGTAACACCAGAGTTTATTTTAATTAAATTTCCAGATAACCTGGTTATATTTGAGGTTTTATTAATGATAACTACTAATTTAGAATTATTATCTGGGAATACTACATTACTCCCACCCCCAAGCAGAATAAATGGATATTTTTGTTTTTTAACTTTTAATATAAGTTCTATAAGTTTAGAGTATGTGTTTATTATAATAATTAAGCTTACCTTGCCTCCAATTTTTATAGTTGTGTAACCTTTGATATCTTTGTTTTTAAAATATTTTATTTTTCTTTTTTTTAGGAATAAAATTAAATTTTCCATTATCTAATTATTTTTTTTAACTCCATTGTTTATTAAATCTAATTTGCACCCCTTTTGTAATTTAAAAAGATATTCTCTGAGGATTTTATCTAAATCTACAACATTAAAATTTTGTTCTACTTCAAATTTTTTTTGATTTTTTGAATTTACTTTTATAACCACAGTATAGGTTCCAGGTTTGTCAGGTATCCATACAAAAGACAGAGACTCTCGATTTTTTATTAATTTTTCAAAAACCTTATTTTTTGACTTATCAAGGATATTAATTTTTAATTCAGGTTCGATAAGGTTGTTTGGTTGTAAATCAAACTTTATTGATTTTCCTAAGGGCTTTAAAAACTCTGGTGTTATTTTTATGTCAACATTATATTTATTTCCTATTTTTAAAATGCTTATTTCTTTATTTTTCTCTTCGCATACCAATATATAGATAGAATTATTTAAGTAAATTGGGTTACTCTTTATTATGTAATTTAGTTTATACGTAATTATATTTTTGTTTTTAAAATCATAAAATTTTAAATTTGGAGAGTATGCTGGCATTAAGAACACACAGACATTTTTTTTCATTATTATAGGAGATTTAAGCCTTGTTGAATCGAATTTTTCCCACCAGTAGAGATTCCCATTTTTGTTAAAAAAATAAATATTATTATCTTCAGGAGTTACAATTATGTATTTTCCTATTTTTTTTGGCTCAATGGTTAATACTTTTGACAATTTAAGTTTCCACTTAATTTTGTTCTTTTTATATTTAAATTTTATTAGTTCTCTTTTTTCTGAACCATAGTATATGCAATCCCCTTCTAAAAGGAATCCTGAGCTTGCTCTATCTTTTAATTTTAGTGTTTTTAAATTATTGTTTTTCTTGTTGAATATGTAGAATTTTTTGCTGGAGAGAAGTAATACACTGTTGTCGTTATATTTGCTATTGTAAAAAATTTCTCCTTTTGTATTAAGTTTTTTTATAATTTTATTTTTCTTGAGGTTGTAAAAAACCAATTCTTTTTCTCTTAAAAAAATTAAATATTCTTTGTCAATTTCAATAAGATTATCAATTTTAATATTTTTTATTGTCTTGATTATTTTGTTTTTATTTAAATCAAAAATCATATATATGTTTGAGTTCAGTTCGTTAAAAATGATTTTATTGTTTTGATTGAATATCTTTGAATCAATTTTTGTATTAATCTTGTATAAAGAATCAAAGATGTTTTTGTCAATATTAAATTTAAAAATTTCTCCATTTGAATTTAGTAAAATAAGATTTGAATTTGATTTTAATAATTTAAAGTTTTTATTGTTATCTTTAATTTCATATAACTTTTTGTCATTAAGAGCTGAAGTGATCTCAGGGATAGTTTTAGGTTTTTTTTTGCATGACAAAAATAACAGTAAAATTATTGAGATTATTATAATTTTTCTCATTAATGTGATTATAAATGAATTACTATTGCCAGTCAATTTGATCTGAAAAACAATGTGAAGATAAATTCATGAATCCTTTTAACTGTTTTGTTTGCAATATAGTTTTATAACTACCTGTAATTTGTATTTATGTCAATGGGGTTATTTAAAAGAAATTCATCTGTAAATATCTCTTTTATAACTTCACCATGCAAATTTTTTGAAAGTTGAAACCCTGAATAATACAATAGGGTTGGAAATATATCAAATATTGATATGCTTTTTAAGGGGTAATCCTTTTTTAAAGCACTTTTTTCATATAAAAATATTGTTCCCTTAGAGTTGAGGGATTTATATACATAAATATCTTTATGAACGAATAGATTGACTAGAATTCTTCTCCATACAGGTAAGGGTTCATATTCGAAAAAACTTAAAATTACAAGTAACTCATTTTCTCCAGTAGTACTTATTAAATTTCCAATTATAGAATCATAATATTCATAGTATTTTTCGATAATCCATTTATATTTTTTTATCTCTTTTCTAGGTATGTTTGGAAATAAATAATTCATGTAATATTGGTAAAAGTATTTACTTATTGTACCGAGGCCTGGCATCCGAACAGTGGAATAGAAAATTTCACTATTTTTTAATTCGGGAATTCTATTTTTTAAATAGTCATCAAAAAAGAATGATTTCTTTAATATTTCATATTTTGGGCTCTCTTTATTAATAATATCAGAATACAAATGGATAAAGAGGTTATTCCTATATAATGATTTTTTTGAGTACATTGGCACATAAAAGGGATTAATAAGTTGAGCTGTTTTATAGTTGTTGGTTTCATAATATTTTTTTATGTTATCAATAACCCTATCATTATTAGTTTTGTAAAATAGTGTAAATTTAAAGTTTGAAGAATATCTGAAAAATATATATCTTGGGAAAACATTGAATTCGTATTCAAGATCCGGGAATTTAAATTTATTGTTTGAATGTAAATCGAATTCAGATGGTTTAAGTCCAGTTAAGCCTGAATTCATTAATGAGAGATTAAGATTTGGTTTGAAGGTTGTAATACTCCCTCTCACACCATTATTCATAAGGTATTTGAAATTCAGTAATTTTTGCTCAGATGAGAGTGAAAGAATGAAATTTGAGGATAGACCATCCATTATTACAATTCTAATTTTTCTTGGTGATACTTCTTGAGAGAATTTTTTTTTATCTGTATCTATATTATTCATGTAAGAGTTGTTGTTATATATTGTTGAGCTGTAACATATGATAATATTATACAACAAAATTATAAGAAAAAAGGTTTGTATCCATTTCTTATTAACCTTTTTTATTGTTAAAAATAGAATACTTGTTATTATTAGTATAAGGTTTGTTAAAAGAATTTTTAAGAATTCGAATTTTATATTGCTTGGGAAAAAACTGGAATAATAATCATAATTAAAGTATAAAATAAAGGAAATTACAAAAATAGTAAATGATAAAAAATATGTTATCGTAGGTGGAAATAAGATTCCAATTTGATATTTTTTTCCAGAAAAAAATTGAGTTATAAAGAAAACTACTCCACTAAAGATAAGCCACAATGGCCCATAAAAAATAAATAAATCAAAATATAGTATAAAAAATTCCCTTGTATTTAATATAATTTGTGGATTTAATAGTAAAATGAGTGTTGTGATGAATAAGTTAAATACAATTGATGCTATTAATAAGTTTATGAAGAGTTTTATTGATTTCCACAAATTATTTATCGAAATCTTTAATTATTGGAGTTGCAATTAACATCATTGTAGTCTGTCCAATTTTAAATTCTGTTTGGTCAGTAATTCTAGTTATTGAGACTCTGTTGTCATCTATAAAGGTTCCATTTGTACTGCCTAAATCTCTTAGAAATATTTTATCGTATCTAATTTCAATAGCAAGATGTTTTCTTGAGACTTCTTTGTCAGGAATTATTAAGTCAACTTTACCTCTGCCAACTAAAATATAAGGTTTTGTCACCTTATAAATAAAGCCAGCTCTTGCTCCTTTTATAACAGCGATTGATATTTTTACATCATCAGGAAGTTGTAAATTTTCATTTGTCCACAAGGAATCGCTTACAGGTCTATTGATTATTTTTGCAGTATCCTTTTTACTGGAAGAGTCTTCTTCGATTTCTTTTATTGAGAACAATGCATGGCATTTTGAACATTTTAATTTTGTTGAGCCTTTGATTTTTTCATCTGGAACAGTATATTTAGTATTGCAGTTTGGGCATTCAATAATCATATTCTAATTATAGCATTAAAAATTATTTTTTCAAATATAAAAAGAATAAACATTCTCCGTAAAATGATTTAATATGATTTTGCAAATAGGACTGTGTGCTTGGCTTTTTTTCCACAAATGGCGCATTTTTTAAAATTAGAATTCTTTTCATTGATAATAGCTCTTATTGTTGCGGAAGTTTTCTCTTTCACTTCTTTTTCACACTTATTTGAACCGCACCATCCAGTTTTTATGAATCCTTTTTTTGTTTCAATAATTTCTTTTAATTCGGAAAATCTTTCCACATTATTAGTGTTATTTTCTCTAAAATCTTTTGCTCTATTGAAAAGTTTGATTTGAATTTCATTTAACAATTCCTTTAATGTACTTAATAAATTTTCTTGTTTTACAAATATTTTGTTTCTGTCAATCCTGTTTACAAGCACAACTTGTCCTTTTTCTAAATCTTTTGGTCCGATTTCTATTCGGACAGGAACTCCTTTTAATTCCCATTCAGAAAATTTCCAGCCTGGAGTATACGAGTCTCTATCATCCAGACAAGATCTAATTCCTTTTTCTTTCAATTTATTATGGATTTTTTTTGCTTCTGATAGAATGCTTTTTGTGTAATTCCCTTTTGCTATTGGAATAATTACTGCTTGGAATGGGGAAATTTCAGGTGGTAGAATTAAGCCTGAATCATCACCATGTGTCATTATCAATGCACCTATTAACCGGGTTGTCACACCCCATGAGGTTTGCCATGCAAACTCAATCTCCTGTTTTTTATTTTCAAACTTTATATTAAATGCTTTTGAAAAATTTTGAGCAAGATTATGAGAAGTACCCATTTGTAATGCCTTACCATCGGGCATTAATGCTTCAATGCAATAGGTTCTCAGAGCACCAGCAAATTTTTCATTTTCTGATTTTAAGCCTGGAATAACTGGAATTGCCAAATATTTTTCAGCAAGGGTTTTATAAATATCTAATATTTTCAAGGTTTCCTCTTCAGCTTCTTCATAACTTGAATGCACTGTGTGGCCTTCTTGCCATAAAAATTCAGTGGTTCTTAAAAAAGGCCTTGTGACCTTTTCCCACCTTACAATATTTGCCCATTGATTTATTAATAAAGGAAGATCTCGCCATGATTTAATCCATTTAGAGTACATAGAACATATAATTGCTTCTGAAGTTGGTCTTATTGCTAATCTTTCTTCCAATACTTCGTTACCTCCAATAGTAACCCACGCAACTTCAGGAGCAAAACCTTTGACATGTTCAGCTTCTTTTTTTAAGAAACTTTCTGGAATAAGTAGAGGGAAATAGGCGTTTCTATGTCCAGTCTCTTTGAGCATTCTATCCAAATTCTCTTTTATCAATTCCCAGATCTCATAACCATAAGGTCTAATTACCATCATTCCCTTCATGGGTGAGTAATCTGCAAGTTTTGCTCTTTTAATTACATCAATATACCATTTTGAAAAATCTTCAGATTTCTTTGTTATTTGTTTTACAAAATCATTATTTTTACCCATTTAAGCTCCTTTTTCTATCTTATGTTTTAAGATTTCCACTGCTTTTTTTGTAACTAAGTCAGATTTCAAAAATATTTTTAACCCCTCCTCAGCAGAGAATTTATTAGATACAACTTCTCTTTCTATTTCATATTTAATGTTTTTTAGGTAATGTTCTAGCTCAGTTTGGTTATATTCTATCTTATTTTTTTTTAAAAAATCCTTAAATTTATTTATAATTTTTTTATCTATTTTAAAATTTTTTCTTATTTTTAAGTTGCTGTTTATTAAATTCATTGAGAATTTGAAAAATATTCCTTTTGATATGAAATTTACGATTGGTGTTGGTAAAACATCATTTTTTATATATATATCAGGAATTACTCCTCCTTCAATGTTTTTGTCATAATCATAGTTTTTATTTAGAAAGAAAAAATAATCATCAAGTTCTTTAAAATCTCTTTGAACGCATTTACCTGCAGGTGTATAATATTTTGCTGTAGTTAATGCGAGTGCACATTTCAATGATAACTTATGAACTGTTTCCACAAAGCCCTTTCCCCATGATCTTCTCCCAATTATTGTTGCTTTTTTATGATATTGAAGTGCTGCTGCAACAATCTCAGAGGCACTAGCACTTCCTCTATTTATTAAAACTGCAATGGGGAGGTTTTCGTATTGGTTGTTTTTTTTTGCAAAGAAATACTGGTTTGTATTCCTCCCTTTTATGGAAACAATGAGTTTCCCTTTTCCAAGGAAAAAATCAGAAATTTCAACAGCAGCATAGAGTGATCCTCCAGAATTCCCTCTTAAATCGAGAATTAAAGCTTTTATATTCCCCTTTTTTATTAATAGATCTAAAGAGTGCTTAAATTCTTCACAGGTTGTGTTACTAAAAGTTCTGATACTTATAAATCCAATTTCAGCTTCTTCTGGATGGACTATGGAATATGAAATAGAATTTAAAGGAATTTCAGCTCTCTTAATTCTAAAGGGAATAGGATTGTTTATTCCTTCTCTTATTATTTTTATATTTACATAAGTACCTTTTGAACCTCTTAATTTTTTCATAGCTTCATCAAGGCTCATGTTTCTTGCATCTTTCCCATTTATGCTGATAATTATATCACCTGGTTTTATTCCCAATTTGTAAGCTGGTGAATCTTTTAATGGAGCAATAATGGTCAGATTGTCTCCATATTTAGTTATTTTTGTTCCGATTCCGTAATAATTACCACTCTGGTCTTCAAACATTGATCTAAAAGCTATAGGGTCAAGAAAATAAGAATGTGGGTCGAGTTTTTTTAGAAACCCTCTAATTGAAGAAAAAACTATTTTTTCTTCATTGATTTTTTTAGGGAAATGCTTTTTTATGATTGAAAAAATTTCAGAATATTTATATAGCTGTTCATCCCATTTATTATTTGTTTCTGAAAATAACAGATAAGATGATGTTATAATATATAGAGAAATAAGAATAATATCTTTCTTCATGTTGATTTTATAGCAAAATAAGAGAATTCAGTCAAATTGATATTATTAAATATAAATTAATAAAGCTAAATATGTTGAAAAATGGTCAAAAAAATAGTAAAATAGGAAACTTAAATCAATATTTTTATTAGGAGAATAAAAATGCCGAAAGAAAAGGAAGAAAAGAACTCAGTTGAAAATAAGGATAAAAAAGTAGAAGCCGCTAAAATTATTGAAGAAAAAGTTGAGGAGAAGATTGATATAAAGCCGAAAGAAAAAGAAAAAATAAAGGAAAAAGTAATAGAAAAAATTGAATCAGACCAAGATACAGAAAAAAATCAGGAAAAGGAATTGGAGCAAGATAAATTAAAAGCTTTAGATAATTTAAATTATTATATTGATGTTAGAAATGACCTTCCTGAAATAAAACCTGGAGATATAGCTATAATATATTACAGAGTTATTGAGGGGGGTAAAGAGCGTATTCAACTTTTTGAAGGTACTGTGATTGCATTAAAGAATTCCGGGATTTCAAAAACAATTACTGTAAGGAAAAATTCTTTTGGTATATTTGTTGAAAGAATTTTTCCTTTGAATTCTAAATTAGTTCAAAAGATTAAGATAAAAAAACGTTCTAAAGTTAGAAGGGCAAAACTTTATTTTCTCAGAAAACTAAAGGGAAAGGCTGCAAGATTAAAAGAACTTCGTTAATGTGTGATTTTGCTATAGAATAAAATCTATGAAAATGGATATAAGTAGATTGCAAATCTCTCCAAATTATGTTTTAATAGATAATATGGGGCTTGATTTTTTATTAATCTCTTTTTCGAAATATTTTCCGAAATATCATTTGAAAAAAAATAAAGGGTATGCCACTCTTAGTCATATAAATACAATTTTATCAAATAACATAACTTGGTTTCATAGAAAAAGTTTTAAAATAAAAAAATGTCAGGAAAAAAGAGGGTAATTTTATTAGAACAGGCAAACAAATTTTTCCGACAGGGGAAGATTGAGCCTGCCATTAAACAGTATGAAAAAATATTGGAAATTAGGCCAGAGGATCTTGAAATAAGAAGAATTTTAGCAGATCTTCAGCTCAAAGAAAATAAAAAAACTGAGGCGATGAAGCACTTTGAGTGGATTGCGGATTATTATTTAAAAGAGGGATTTTTTTCTAAATCTATTGCTATGTATAAACGTATTTCAAGGATTGACTCTGATAATGAAGAAATTCTTTTTAAATTAGCAGATTTATATACAAAACAGGGATTAGTAATAGATTCCAGACAGATTTATCTTGAGCTTGCTGACAAATACAAAAGTAAAAATAATTACACAAAATCTCTTGATATGTATAAAAAAATATTGGGATTTGATAGAAATAATATGAAAATGAGACTTCTTCTTGCAGATAGCTATATTAAGCAAGGTCTGGAACAAAATGCTATAAGTGAATATTTGACAGCTTCTGAGATAATGATAAATAAAAAAGACTTTAAAAAAGCTGAAACTTTACTTTCAGATATATTTACTAGGTTAAAAGATTATAAGATACTTGAGAAACTAGCCTATTGCTATAAAGTACAGGGGAATGATCAAAAGGCGATTAATTTATTGAAGGGTATTGGTTCAGAGTTATTTAAGCATATTGACTTATTGAAAATTTTAGGAGAGTTGCTTTTTAAAAATAATTTAATGGATGAAGCTGAAAAAATTTATATGAAGATCGCTGATATTGATCCAGAAGAGACAGAAGTTATTATGAAATTAGGGAAAGTCTATTTGCAGAGAGAAGATTATGACAAAGCATACAATTTGTTTCTTCCACTTGTTGAGAAAAACATTAAAGATAATAAATATGAAGAGGCAGCATCCTTATTGCGGTTTGTTATTGCTTCTAATAATTCTTATTTACCTGCTTTATTGAAGCTATCTACATTATTTAAATCAACTGGAAAGAAGAACAATTTGATAGCTTTATATGAGTCTCTTATCCCAATATATGAAAAAAGGGGAATGAGCAAAGAGTTAAAAGGAGTTTTAGAACAATTGATTAAATTATCTGATTCTCCCTTTACATATGAAGAGCAACTATCGGTTTTAGAAGGTGAAAAGAGAGGAGAGGAGATAGAAGAAGGGAAGGGAGAAGATGAGAAAGAGAAGGAATTTATTAGCTTTAACTTGAGAATTGTCGAAGATGCTATAAAAGTTAGTGATTATACAAAAGCAATTGAGGTTTTGACTAGAACAAAGAATGCATTTCCAAACAATATTGAAGCCAGATTAAAACTATTTGATGTTTATCAACTATCAGATAATGTTAAATTATTGGTTGAAGAGGGTATTGATCTATTAGAATTGTATAAGTCAAAAAATTTAGATGAAGAATATAATACATTGCTTAATAAATTATCTACTCTTAAACCGAATGATGAAAGACTGATTGAATTGTCTGGAAATGAAAGAACAAATATTCAACTTAACTTTTATAAGGAAGAAGTGCAGCAACAAATTTATGAAATAAATTCAGAAAGTTTAGAAGAAGTTGGTTTTACAGAAGAGACTGGAAAGGATAGTGATGTATTTGTCCTTTCAGAGGTTGAACATAAATCTACATTAGATATTCAACCAGAAAAAGAAGTATTAAAAAATTTATCATCTAATATGTCAGAATTGGATTTTTATATTAATGATGGATATTTTGGAGATGCTGAGAAATTAATTGAAAAAATAAAAAAACAATACCCTGAAAGTAGAGAATTAGCTTTGAGAATAGGAAGGTTAGAAGAAGCCAAGAAGAAAATATCTAAGGAAGATGTGTCTGCGGTTACTTCGGAAGAAGTTAAAGAAGATTTTGAAATAGAATCATCTATAACGGATGAAAGTCATATAGCCCAGGAATATGAAGATTCAAAGATTGATATTGATGTTGGTGAGTTAGATAAAGAGTTAGATATAAAATCGTCAAAAGATGAATTTACTGATCTTGACGATATCTCTTTTAATATTGAAATGGAAGAACCGGAGCAAACAGAAGATATTCCAATAATTGAGGTTGATAAGGATCAGATAATTCAATCTCCATCATTTGGACCTGAGGAGGAAGAGAAAAAAGAAGAACGTGAATTGTCTTCAAGTAGTAATTTTTTGGATATTGATGATGTTATGATGAAAGAGGATTCTGTTTCTAAGGTTGAATCTCCGTTTGAGGAAATTACTCATCAGGATGTATTTACACTTGAAAGTGATGAAGAAATATTAAAACAAGGGGAATTCTTTTTAGACGACGAAGCTTACTTAAAGCCAGAAAATTGTGTGTTTGAAGAAATAGAATCTATTAATTCTTGGATTGAAGAGATTCAAAAGCAAAAAACTTCAACAATCGAAAAAAACATGAGTGAAATCTTTGAAGAATTCAGAAAAGGCGTTGATGAGAAGATTGGACAGGAAGATTATGATACAAGATATAATTTAGGAATAGCATATAAAGAAATGGGATTGATAGAAGAGGCAATTCATGAGTTTCTTATTTCTTCCAAACATCCTTTAAAATTCTTTGATTCAGCTGGATTACTTGGAATGTGCTTTAGAGAAAAAGGGCTGTATGATGATGCGCTGAGTTGGTTTGAAAAAGCTATGGAAACTCCAGGAAGAGAAGAGGGGGAATACCTTGCTGTGAAATATGAGCTTCTTATAACATTTAAATTAAAAGAGGATTATGAAACAGCAAGAAAATTAGCAAATGAGATTTTGAGAGTAAATAAAAATTTTCGTAATATTTCCGAATTACTTGAGGAAATTGAGAATAAAATAGAATAGTTAATTGATTGTTGGAACAAAAAAAAATTTATAAAGATTTTATTGAGAAAAAAGACTTTATTATAAAAAGCACAGGTATTAAAAATTTAAAAAATATAGTTATACCTTATTCCGATTCGAACTTAAAAAGGCTGAATAATATTTTTGATATAAACTCAAATTTTTTTCAGAAAATTATTTCCTATAGTTATAATAATTTTGAAATAGATATTTTATTGGAAGATTTGAATGAGTCGAATATAGAGGGAATCCACGAACTAAGCAAAAAAAATGCAGAAAAGCTTTATGTTCAATTTATAATGGTTTTTGAGATTTCAAAGTCTATTGAATTAGATTTTATAGATTTTAATAAGTTTGAGATTTTTTCTGATTTTGTGGTGAGATTTTCTATAAGTATATGTAAAGAGAAAGAATTAAATATTGATAATGTATTAAGATTATTCCAGGGGAACAGATATTTTAAAGATGTAAACGAAAAAAACTATATGAGATTTTTCAATAGAATTGACGAGTATAAGTTTGAGACTGAGAATTTTTATATTTATCGCTATAAAGATTTTGCATCGAATATTTTGAATCTATATCCCATTAGTGAGTTAGAAAATAATTTTAATGTCAGGGTAAATATTGATACAAAAAGTATTATACAAAAGAGGATTATTAAAAAAAATTTATATAGAAACTTGTTGTCTGAAGATCTCTTTTTTATTGATATTAATGGGAATTATAATAATATTCCGGATCTGATTTCAAAGATCTTTCAAAAAAAAAATGAGCCTAAAAAGGATGATTTTGTACAGACTATTAATGAATTGAAAATTTATTTAGATAAATCTCCATTTAAATCTTTTGTTTTAATAATTGATTATTTTAAAAGCAAAGAGGATGTAGGATTTGTTAAATATTTACTTGATTCTTCGGGAATTTCAAATATTGTACTTATAGCTTTTAACAGTAGTAACTCACTTGGTTTTGATCTTGAATTAAGGGAAACTCCGAAAAATTTATTAGAAAAGTATTTAAAACCAAATAATAATAAAAAGAAAATAGAATTAAATAAGGAAGAAATAATAAAGTTAAAAATATTTAAATCAATTTCATTTCCGATTAATTTTAAAAGATTAGGAGAGTTATTTTTAGAAAAAGACCTTATTGTTGTCAAAAATTTGGTTAAGAAAAGATGTTTGGTAGTAAATTCAGGTAATATTGAGGTTGATAATAGTTTCCTCACCTCTAATATTAAAGTAACTAAAAAAGAAGAAAAAGAACTATTGAAAATGTTTTTGGATAATTATGATTCTTTAGATTTACAAATCAAATATTTGATTATTACCAATAAGTTGGATAGATTGAAAAGTATCTTAAAAAAATATAGAGAAAATAAATATAATAATGAAATTAGTTATAGTTTTTTAAAGAAAAATGTTATAAAAAATATAACTGATTTGTCAAAAGATTTAGAATTAATAGAGTTATTTATTGAAATTTTATTAGAACATAGTGATTTAAATTTATCAAAAGAGTTAATTGTTAAGTATAAAGATAGATGCCCTGTTTTTTTTGATCTTAAGTTGGCTCATATATATAAATATCAGAAAAATTATAAAAAAATGAATGAAGTTCTTATGGAAATGGAAAGTAAAATTCAAGATAATTTTAAAGATGAGTTTTATTATTTAAGGTTTATATATTTTGTTAAAATTTCAGACTTTAAAAAGGCAGATAAATATTTAAAAAAAATAAAAAAGGAATACTATATCTTTTATGCAAATATTCAATTAGTAGAAAGATATATTTATAAAGGGGATTATGAGACTGCAGATTATTTGTTAAAAAAAACTGTTTCTTATCTAAATA
Organism: Candidatus Aminicenantota bacterium; assembly: GCA_030612495.1. Classification (GTDB taxonomy): domain Bacteria; phylum Acidobacteriota; class Aminicenantia; order UBA2199; family UBA2199; genus JAUWNT01. Next base: position 2,353 of record JAUWNT010000001.1, on the reverse strand, counting down.
AGAATAAGTATTACAGAGAAGAGATAGAAGCAAAGATTCAAGTTGCTAAATTACTGAGAGAGGAGGGTGATTTTTATAGAGCTGAAGAGTTGTATAAAAATATTTATGTTAGAAGTGAAATTGAAAATTTTAAATTAATTTCAGCTTCGATTTCTGTTGACCTTGGAAATTTGTTTTTCTTTCAAGATGATTTTAACCAAGCTGAGTTCTGGTATAAAAAAGCTCTACAAATATTTATTAGTGAAAACAGTGAAGATGGAAAGATGCTAGTTAAATCAAACCTTGTTGAGATCAATAAGGTTAAAGGTAATTGGTGGGAAACAGAAAATTATTTAAAATCTATTTTAAAATATGATAAAGAGAATAATTATATTTCTTCAATTGCTGTAGATTTTTATAATATATCTCATTTAAAATATATGAAGAAGAATTATACAAAGGCGTTAGAATTCGTAGAAAGATCTGGATCCTTTTTTAAAAAGAGTAATAACTTAAACAGTATGATTGAATCTGAGTTTTTAAAGTTGAAAATTATTTTTATAATTAATTCAAAAAAAATGAATTTTAATTTTTTGTTAAAAAATTCTGAACTATTAAACAAAGACCAAAAGGTTGTTTTGAGTTTATTGAAGATTTTAAAAAATGAAGCTTTAGATAATATTGACTCAATAAGTAAAGAAATTGAAAAAATTGAGTCAAAGAGAGTCCAATTTGAGATGTTTGCATTATTTATCTATAAGTATAAAACTTTAAATTTTATGGAATCTTTGAGAAGTTTATCAATGGGATTAAGTAAAAAAATAAAAAATTATTATTTCTATGAATATTACTATATCTGTTTTGATAATTTTAAAGATAGGATAAAAGAAAAAGACAAAGAAATTTTTAAAGAGATGTATTATTTCTTTTTACGAAATAAGAGGAAGATTTCATCAAGAATAATAAATTTAAAAAAATCCATTGACGATATAGATTCAATACATGATATATTTAAAAGCGCAGAATTGGTTAATGATTATATTCGTTGGAAAGTTCCTGAGGATCTTTTTAAATCTTTTTTAAATGAGTTAAATAGAAATATAAGTGCTGATTTAGTAAAATTAAAAATTTTTGAGGATAAAAAAATTGTATTTGATTTTTCAAATTTAGAAAAATTCAATAAAATAACAGAAGAAGTTATGAACAAAGCCATTTGTTTAGCTGAAAACCAGAATCTAACTTTAGAAGATGTTAAAAATAATGTTAGAATTAATGAAAAGATATTTTACCCTTATAAAAATACGAAAATTTTTTTGTGGAGAATTTCAGAAAATTTATTTGGTGTACTTTTGTTAGCTTTTTTAAAAGGTGATTATTTTAATATTGACCTTTATAAAAATAATATAGGCTTTTTTAAAAAGTTTGCATCATTAATTTATAGATATTATGAGAGTGATTATAAACTTAATAAAAAATTGGATTTTATTGTTGGTGAATCTAAAGCTATTAAAAAATTAAAAGAGCAAATTTTGAAAGTCAGTAAGGTTGATTTTTCCCTCTTAATTACAGGAGAAAGTGGAACAGGTAAAGAACTTGTGGCTAAAGGTGTACATCTGTTGAGCAATAGATCTAAAAATCCTTTTATTCCTGTAAATTCTGCTGCAATTCCTGAAAATTTATTGGAAGCCGAATTGTTTGGTAATAAGAAAGGCGCTTTTTCAGGAGCAAATGAAGATAGAGTTGGACTTATTGAAGCTGCTAATAATGGGACATTGTTTCTTGATGAGATAGCGGATCTCCCTTTATCTCTTCAGGCTAAGTTATTGCGTGCATTACAGGAAAAAGAAATAAGAAGATTGGGGGAGAATAGAATAAGAAAAGTAGATGCTCGGTTAATTTCAGCTACAAATAAAAATTTGGATGAGTTAATCAAGAACAACCAATTTAGAGAAGATTTATATTTCAGGATTCAGGATTTATCCATAGGAGTTCCATCTTTAGAAGAGAGGAGGGAAGATATTCCTTTATTGACTGAATATTTTTTGAAAAATCATGGTTTTAAATTAAAAGATGAATTTGAATTCCAAAGAATCATTAAATATTTAGAGAATTTTGATTTAAAGGGTAATGTGAGAGGACTTGAATCCAAGATTAAAAGGTTGATTACATTTTATCCTGATTTTGAAATAGAGAATAGAAATGCGATTCCTGATTCTAGTTTAAGTCTGAAATCTTTAAGAGAAAATTTTGAGAAGTCCTTAATTATCGAGGCTCTTAGAGAAAATAAATGGAATAAGGTAAATGCAGCCAAAAAGTTAGAAATCAGCAGAATGTGTTTATTCAACCTTATAAAAAAATATGATATAACAAAAGA
>JAUWNT010000094.1 GCA_030612495.1 Candidatus Aminicenantota bacterium | reverse complement strand
TGTTCCTCTATCTGCCTCTTCAATAAATCCCTTTTTATCTTTTATTGCACCTGTGAAAGCTCCTTTTTCATGTCCAAAAAATTCGGAAGTGAACAATTCATTTGCAAAACTTCCAGCATTAACAGCAACAAATTTATTTTCCCTTCTATCACTTATATTGTGTATTGCTCTGGCAATCAACTCTTTTCCAGTTCCACTCTCGCCCCATATTAAAATGCTGTTATCAGTAGCAGCATATTTTTCAGCATAATGGAATATCTCTAACATCTTCTCATCTTGAGTAATAATATTTTCAAAGCTATCTTTAAATTTTAAATTGTAAATAGCAGAGGGTTTATCAATCTGAGTTTTGGATCTTTCGAATTCAACTTCATCCACTGCTGAGTCTAAGGTTTCCAGTAATTTTTTCTCCTCAACTGGTTTTAAAAGATAGTCATATGTAGATAATTTCATTGATGTTATTGCCAGGTCAATATCCTCAACTCCTGTCAGTACAATGGTAATGATATTTATATTATTTCCTTTTATGTATTTTAAAATATCTAATCCTGTGACAAATGGCATATCCATGTCCAAAAGTAAAATATCAAAATCTTCATGTTCTATAGTTTGAAATGCTTTTCTACTATCTTGCAAAGTGTGTATTTCGAATTTACCAGATTGTAGTAAAAAAATTCTCAGGAAATTCAAAATAGCCTGATCATCATCTATAACAAGTATTTTGTACATTATTTATTGTTCCTCTTTTTTTTGCTCTTTTGTTTTTATTGGAATATAAATTCTAAAGGTTGTTCCATAATTTAATTTACTATTAACTTCAATCCTGCCATAATGTTCCTTAATAATTCTAAAAGAAATAGATAAGCCCAAACCAGTTCCGCCTTTATCCCTTTTGGTTGTGAAAAATGGATCAAAGATAGACTTTTTGGTTTTTTCATTCATGCCTTTTCCATTATCCTTTACTTTTATCATAATATGATTCAATTCTTTATTAAATCTGGTTTCAACTGTTATCTTGCCTTTTCCGTTCTCAATGGCTTGGGATGCATTGAGCAACATGTTGACAATAACCTGTTCCATTTTTTGAATATTGCCTTTGAAATTTGGGATATCTGGATCAAGGTCTAATTCAACGGATGCATGTTGTCTTATTTGGTTATCAATCAATCTTAAACTGTTGTTAATAATGTTATTGATTTTGATATCATCTGTTAATAAGCCTTCATCTCTTTTTGCATAATTCCTCAACTCATCTACGATCTTTTTTATTCTATTTGTACCACTCACCATGTCATCTATTAAAATCGGGATATTTTCTTCAAAGATATCATATCTTAACCTGGCAATGGTTAAATCTTTATGATCCTCAAAATAATTATCAAGAATGGGGAATATATCACTGAAAGATTCTTTAATGATTTTTATATTCCCACGTATAAAAGTATTGGGGTTATTTATCTCGTGAGCAACTCCTGCTACCAATTTCCCCAGAGATGCTAATTTATAAGATTGTAAAAGTTGAAATTCCATTTGTTTTTGTTTGGTTATATTACTGCGTATTGCGATAATTTTATCAACATTTCCATTATTGCTGAGTGTTGGGTATGTATTAATTAAATAATATTGATTATCATCTTTTTTTTCTATTGTTTTAGGTTCTCCTGTTCTAAATGATTTGATAGCAGGGCAATCTTGGCATATATTTCCTTTTTTAAACAATTTTTCATAACACTTGCCTTTATTTCCAATCGCATGTTGGTTAGACATACTAATGTTGAAATCAGGATCTACTACAATTATTGTATCAGTTATAGCATTAAAGAAAGCCTTAAGCTCCTGTTGACCTCTACCACATTTCTCAGTAAGTTCAAGTAATTTTTTATTTTTTAATAATAAGATTTTCTTTTGTTTCTCAAGGTCAGATGTTCGCTCTTTTACAATTTTTTCTAAATAGTTTTTCCTGTCAATTAAATTTTTTTCCAGTTCTTTTTTAAAACGGATATCTTTGTAAATTGCTTCAATATTAGTACTGCCTTTACTTTCTGCCAGTATGAAAGAGCCAATAAATGGAAGTAGATTCCCCTTTATGTCAATTAAATTTAATTCAAAACCGCCCAGGTATTTTTTTTTCTTTAAGTGTTTTATGATTATTGGCCAAATTTTGGTAACATTTTCATATAGTTTATTTTCTATATAGTGTAAATCTGAATTTTCGGGAAATTTAATGATTTCATAAAATGCTCTATTAGCCTTAATGATTTTTCCGGAAAAGTCTGAGATGGTTATGCCATCAGGAGCATTGCTGAATAAATTCTGGTACATTCTTTTTGACTCTTCCAGCTCCTCTGTTTTTTCTTTGACCATGGTTTCAAGATTTCCTAAATATTTTTCTAATTCTATTTTTAGATCCTTTTTTTCGATTATTTTTGAAATCAGGGCTGATACTTCTATTAATAATTTTTTTTCCTCTTTTAAAAAAGGGATATGTTTGCTGTAACAAACTCGAATAATACCTCTTTTCTTTTTATTTACAATAATATCTTGACTTAAAATATTTTTAGGTTCCTGTTTTGTACATTCTTTATCGCCATAAACTATACCATCTACTTCAAAATGTGCAAATGTAATTTCAGGATATTGTAATCCATTTATTAAATGATAGGTTGAATTTTGTAGGGCTTTTTTAAAATTTTCTGTTGTATCCAGCTCAAAGCTGATATTATACATACACTCCAGCTCTTTTACTCTTTCTTTTAATGCATGTTTTATTTGATTGGTTTGAAGAATATTTTTATCTGTTGATATAATAATATTGGAGTTTCCATTAACATTCATAGGAAAAATATAAAAAGTTGTTTTTAGTTTTTCTAATTTAAAAGAAGTCTGTTTTTTGTTCTTTTTGACCCAGTTGATTCTATTTTTCCAAAAAATTTTGTTTTTCTGGGAGGAGAAATTATCCAGGAAAGAAGGTTTAAGGTCTTTTTTCTTATCACATAATAGCTTCTTAATTTCATTACCTGAGAAAAAAATGGTGTTTTCATCATTTAGGATGATTACATTATTTATGATTTCAAATACTAAATTGAAATCATTTAAACTTGCCATCTTCGTTTCCTTTACTCCTGAAATATATTATATCATCAATTTGTTTTTAATTTTAATTTTAAAATAATTTTCTGAATATATAATTGACGGTAATTCGGGATTTAAAGTACTTGTGTCAACCTTATATATACTATATTCAGGATTTCTTTTTTTATTAAAGAACCCTCTTTTTAGAAAATTCTCAGCAGGTCTCTCATTTGTAATGTGTCCCGCATACAACCTGTTTATCATTTTAATTTCATTGAATATAGAAGAATATGTGTTATATACGAACTGTGCATTAAATTTTTTACCCAACTTTTGTATTAATTCCCAGTTTTTCATACCTGTTTTTGGTTCCATTATGTGTTCAACCTTTTGTACCCTGTTGTCACAAGAAGTATAGGTCCCATCTTGCTCTGTAAAGGAACATAAAGGCAATATCACGTTTGCCTCATCCATTGTATCTGTATGGAACATATCCTGTACAGCCAGGAATTCTATATCTTTAAAATATTTTCGATTATCATTAATAACAATAGGATCTTCTCCAAATATTAGTGCGGCTTTTATTTCTCCATTAAGTAATTTTTCTTTAAGGTTAACCGGTTTAAAAATATCTTTTAGGTTTGTGTTCCATTGTTTTTGAATTCGTTCGATTTCTTTTGTTTCAAAATGTTTGACAAACCCCGGTAAATAATTGGGTGTAATTCCCATTTCAAGAAGTCCTGTAGAATTAGAATATTCTCTCATTATTAAGATACCATTACCCTGTTTTTCGAATCGATCTGTTAGAAGTAAAAAATTCCCAACAGCTTTCAGATCGTGCTTTGATTTCTCTTTAGGAGAATCAATATTATATATAAAAGTGATTTTTTGATTTGGTTTTTCTATAAAACTTAACAATTTATTATATTTAGCTATATCAATTCCAGTTGATTCAATTACTTTTTCTTTAGTATATTCAAGCACCATCTTTTTAAGATCATTAAACCCTTTTATTTCTGTTTGTTCTTTATTTATAGCATCATTGTCAATTAGTTCTCTTATTATTCCATTCATTAAAATCGTGTTTGAACCTTTTCTTGAGTCTATCCATAAATCTGCAAATTCAGTTAGTTTGATCTCAGAGGAGTTTACAAGAACAAATTTAGCTCCATGTTTTTGTGCTTCCTTAATTTTTAATTCCATAATAAGAGTTTCCTCTGAAATATTTCCATTCAAAACAATTATTAAATCCGAATCTTTGATCTCATCCATAGAAACAGTAGAGCTGGTAATACCAATTGCTTCATCCAGACTATATTGATCTATACCATATAGTAAGTAAGAAAGACTTTCGATATTATTGGTTTTTAAACAGGATCGGGCAAATTTTTGAAGTAAATATAGTTCTTCATTGGACATTTTTGGGGAACCGAAAACAGCCACAGATTCATTTCCGTATATATCAATGATTTCTTTTATCTTTTTTGCAGTATAATCTATAGCAATATTCCATTCCATTTCATTAAGACTATTCTCTTGTTTTACAAGCGGTTTTGTTAAGCGATTCTTTTCCATTAAATATCTGTGTCCAAAACGACCTTTTACACATAAAAAGCCTTTATTATGACTGTTCAACATTCTATTTTCTCCGGAATTAGAGACAAAGAAAACCTCATTGCTTATAACTTTGAAATTTATCTTGCAGCCAATAGAACAGAAGTTACACACTGCTTCATAATTATTTTTTTTAAGCGTACCTAACACTTTAAAAGTATATTTTTCAGTAATAGCTCCTGTTGGGCATACGTCTATGCAGTTACCGCATGCAATGCAATTTGTTTCTAAAAGAGGTTTTTCCATTGCAGGTTTAATAATTGTTTTGAATCCCCTATTAATAAATCCTAATGCTGAAACTTTCAGGACTTCTGAACAAGTGCGTACACATAACCCACAATTAATACACTTATTGGAATCCAGAGAAATAAAAGGGTGTCTATTATCTATTTTGTATTTACGAAATTCACCAATATAATCAGAAATATCAACATTATAATCGTCAGCATATTTTCTTAGTTTGCAGTCATAAAATTCTGAACACCCACATTCAAGACAACGAAGGACTTCTGTTGCACTCTGATCATCACTATATCCAAGTTCCACTTCATTAAAATTATTAGTACGTTTCTCTAATGGTAATTCTGGCATCTTATTTCTTGCTCTTTTTTCAATATGTTCTAATTCATGTTCTGAGACTTCTGAGAATTTATGTTTAAAACTTAGAAAATGTTTCTCTTGTTTTTCGATTTTTCCTGTTCTTAGATAGGAGTCAATAGATTCTGCTGTTTTTTTTGCTTGAGCTATTGAACTTATTGCTGTAAAGGGTCCAGTTACTACATCTCCGCCTGCAAAAACTCCTTTTATCGAGGATTCAAATGTTTCTTCATTTACTTTTATTGTGCCTCGTTTTTCAATTTCACATCCAGATGATGGATCATTAAAAGATGTATCTATTTGCTGACCAATAGCTCCTATAAGATAGTTGCATTTAAGTATGAATTCAGAGTTTTTAATTGGCACTGGCCTGGGTCGTTCCCCGGGCTTAGCATCTTGCAGTTCCATTTTAAGGCATTCTATAGCAGATAATCTGTTTCCATTTCTAATTATGGTTTTTGGTAAGGTAAGGAATAGGAATTCTACTCCCTCTTCTCTTGCAGCTTCGATTTCAGATGGATGAGCTGGCATTTCCTTTATACTTCTTCTGTATACGATTTTTACTGTGTCTGCTCCGCATCTTAGAGCTGTTCTTGCTGAATCAATCGCTGTATTACCTCCACCGACAACAAGAACAGTTCCTTTCAAATTTGGGATTTTTGTGGGAAGTTCTCTTAGAAAATCAATTCCCCATAAAACCCCCTCAGTATTGTTCTCATTTTCGAGTCTCATATTACTGGCTTTATGAGCTCCAACTGCAATATATATTGCATTAAACCCATTATTGAATAATGAGTTAATATTAAAATCCTTTCCCATTTCAATATTAGTTTTAACATTAATGCCAAGATCTATAATCCACTTTATTTCATCATTCAGGACATTTTTTGGAAGTCTGTACTCAGGAATACCATATTTTAACATTCCGCCAAGTTCAGGTAATTTTTCAAAAATAGTAACTGAATATCCTTCCAGAGTAAGATAGTAAGCACACGTCAGGCCTGAAGGCCCGCCTCCTATTACTGCAACATTTTTATTTTTATTAGGTTTTGTTTTTGGCACCCATTTATGTTTAGCATCAATATCAGCTACATATCGTTTCAGGCTATTAATAGCAACAGGCTCATCAACGATTTGCCTGCGGCATGCAAGTTCACAGTCACGCACACATACTCTTCCGATCGATAGAGGTAATGGGTTTTGTTTTTTGATTAATTCCAATGCGTTTTTAAATTTCCCGAGAGATATAAGTGCAATATATCCTTGAGCATCCACATTAGCCGGGCAATTGTCAATACAGGGGCCAATACAGTCTGCATAATGATTGGAGAGTAACAGCTCAAGAGCTGTTTTTCTTGCATTGCGTATGCGTTCATTATTAGTGTGAATTACCATGCCATTTGTTACAGGTGTGCAGCATGAAGGTACAAGTTTGTTAAGTCCCTCTACCTCAACTACGCATAGAAAACATGAGCCATAAGGTTCGATGCGTTCATCATTGCAAAGAGTAGGAATTTTATCTATTTTTTTTTCATTAACCAGTTCGAGAATTGTTTTTCCTGGAGTTGTCAGAATTTCTTTCCCATTTATTGTAACTTTGATTTGTTCCATTTATGGATTCCTCCAATTTTATATTTTTTCAATTGCATTGAATTTGCATGAATCATAGCAAAGACCACATTTAATACAGGCATCCTGATCAATTTTATGAGGTTCTTTTACCTTACCAGAGATGGCATTTACAGGGCATTTTTGTGCACACAATGTACATCCAACACATTTATCCTCTATTATTGTATATGTCAGGAGAGCTGTGCAACTATGAGCAGGGCAGCGCTTTTCTTTAATGTGGGCTTCATACTCATCTCTGAAATATTTCAGTGTTGTTAAAACTGGATTGGGTGCAGTTTGACCCAGACCGCATAGACTTGTTTCCTTTACTTTGTAAGCTAAGTCTTCCAATAATAACAGATCCTTTTCTTCTCCATTACCAGAGGTTATCTTTTCAAGTATTTCCAGCATTCTTTTTGTGCCGATTCTACAAAAAGTACATTTTCCACAGGATTCATTCTGTACAAAAGTTAGAAAATATTTGGCCAGATCAACCATACATGTAGTTTCATCTAATACAATCAATCCACCTGATCCCATAATAGCACCTGTTTTTGTGATTTCATCATAATCTATTTTAAGATCTCCCATAGATGCTGGTATACATCCACCAGATGGACCACCCATTTGAACTGCTTTAAATTTTTTACCTTCTTTAATACCACCACCAATATCAAATATAATTTCATTAATAGTAATGCCCATAGGTACTTCAGCCAGACCACTTCCAACTATTTTACCAGCAAGTGCAAAAACTTTTGTACCTTTACTTTTCTCAGTTCCCATTGATGCAAAGGCTTCTGCACCATTCAGAATAATCCAGGCTATATTTGCAAATGTTTCTACATTATTAATATTTGTGGGTTTCCCCCAGAGTCCTTTATGAGCTGGGAATGGCGGTCTAATACGCGGTATTCCTCTTTTGCCTTCAATAGATGCAATAAGTGCTGTCTCCTCTCCACAAACAAAAGCACCTGCTCCCTCTTTTATTTTTATCTTGAAATTTATATTGGAATTGAAAATATTTTTACCAAGGAATCCTCTTTCTTCACATTGTTTGATTGCTATTAATAGTCTCTCAATAGCAAGAGGATATTCAGCACGTACATATATATAAGCCTCATCAGCCTGGATTGCATAGCCTGCAATCATCATTCCCTCAAGCACTGAATGCGGGTCTCCTTCTATTGTACTTCTATCCATAAATGCACCCGGATCGCCTTCATCAGCATTACAAATAATATATTTCTTATTTCCTGCAGCCTGGTTAGCAAATTTCCATTTCAAACCTGTAGGGAATCCGCCGCCGCCTCTGCCACGCAAGCCAGATTTAGTAATAATATCAATTACTTCCATTGCAGAATAATCATTTAAGCACTTTTGTATAGCTTTATAGCCATTATTGGAAATATAATCATCTATGGAAGTGGGGTCAATAATTCCACAGTTTCTTAGAACAATCCGTTTCTGTTTTTTAAAAAAAGCATCTTCTTTATTGATATTTTTACTCTTTATAATCCATTCTTTAACAGGTTTATTGTTTATAATATGCTCAGTAATTATGCGTTTTACTTTATCTGTTGTAATATTTGCATACAGATAGGAATCTGAATCACCTATCACTTCTACAAGCACTTCTTTATAACACATTCCCATACACCCTGTTTTTTTGAGTTCTACATCTATATTATTATTCTTGATTTCCTTTTTTAATTCATCATAAACAAGCATACCTCCTGCTGCAATGCCACAGGTCGCTACTCCAACTTTAATCTCCTTCATTATTTTTCTCCTTTCATATAAATTGGACAAAATTTCATAAAAGATCACTCATT
>JAUWNT010000046.1 GCA_030612495.1 Candidatus Aminicenantota bacterium | reverse complement strand
CTTAGTCTCTCCTCAACACTCAGCTCTAAAAGTTCTGCTACTCCTCTCCATCTATCATACTTACTACCTAATACGATAGGATTTCTTCTAAAATATTGAAAACCAACTCCTCTATTAATCGGTAACCTCCTCCTTGTATATTTCTTTCTCTATTATACAAGAAATGTTACCTATGTATCTCAGCCTCCGCAGAAGAAATAAGTCGAAGAGTTAAGATGTCGAAATGTTGAAGAATTTTTTTTCAACTTAAAACTTAGAACTTAAAACTAAACACTTTCTACTTTTTACTTTCTACTTTTTCCTTTTTACTTGTTACTCATCAAGTTTGACAAATATTGTAATATGTTATAATATACTTTCTATTTCTATGGATAATAATGAAAATATATATAGCGGAGGAAGCTGGGTTTTGCTTCGGAGTAAAAAGAGCATTGGAGATAATTAATCGATTATATAAAAATGAAGAAAGTGCCCAGATATTTGGAGAGTTAATACACAACAAAACTGTATTAAAAGATTTAGAAAAAAAGGGAATCAATTGTATTCATTCTTTAGATGAGTTAGATACAAATAAGAAATTAGTTATAAGAACTCATGGAATACCAAAGGAAGTAGAAAATAGATTAAAAGAGAATAACATAAAATATATTGATGCAACCTGCCCTCTTGTAAAAAAAACACACAAAATAATAGAGAATTTAACTAAAAGAAATACTCAAATAATAATAGTTGGAGATAAAACCCACCCTGAAGTAATAGCAACTAAGAGTTATTCTAAAAATGCAATTATTATAAATTCTATAGAAGATGCAAAAAAAGTAGAAAGTAGAGATAAAATTAGTGTTGTTGCGCAAACAACATTGGATCTTGATTTTTTTAAAAGCATTATTTCTGTTTTACTTGAAAAAGCAGAAAATCTTGAAATTTATAATACAATTTGCATAGCTACAAGACTTACACAAAAAGCAATAGATAAATTGGCTCCAAAAGTGGATGCTGTTATTGTAATAGGTGGAAAGAATTCTTCAAATACAAAAAAACTTTTTGAGATTTCTTTAAAGAAGAACCCAAATACTTTTTATTTAGAAAAAGCAATAGATTTAAATAATCCAGATTTAATAAGTAGTATAAAAGGTTCTGATAGTATTGGAATTACTGGGGGTGCTTCAACTCCTCCTGAAGAGATAGAAAAAGCCAGACTTTTTATTGAAAGTTATAAAATAGAGAGGGAGAAAAAAAATGGAAAAAAGAAAAGACATTACACAAACTAATGATGAAGATGATTTTTCAGAATTGATGAGGGATTTTGATATGAAATCCATTGATTATAGTACTCCTGTAAATGGAACGATTATTGAGATTAATGAGGATAAGGTTATTATTGATATTGGTCGTAAAACAGAAGGCATTCTGGATAGGGCAGAACTATTGGATTGGAATGGAGATTTGAATTGTAAGGTTGGGGATTCAATTAAAGTTATTTGTAAAAGAATAAATAGAAAACAGGGCTATATAACTGTTTCGAAAAAAGAATTAGATGTTATAGAGGGATGGGAAAAAGTTCAACGCGCATATGAAAGAAATATTTCTGTTATAGGGAAAATCATTAGATTATTGCCTGACAATAAAGGTTTTTTTGTAGATATGGGTGTGGAAATGTTTCTTCCAATGAGCCAGGCTGATATCAAAAAGGTAAAAGCCCCTCAAAAGTTATTAGGTAGAGAATTCTGGTTTAAAGTGAATAAATTGAATCAAAGGGATGAAACTGGCGTAGTTTCAAGAAGAATTTTGCTGGAAGAAGAGAGAAGAGAGAAAGTAAATAAATTAATAAATTCTCTAAAAGTTGGAGGAAATGTAAAAGGTGTAGTTACAACAATAACAGATTATGGTGCTTTTGTTGATCTTGGAGGTATTGATGGTCTTATTCACAAGGAAGATATCTCTTATGGAAGGATAGGTCACCCTAAAGAAAAACTCAGAAATGGAGATGAGATTGAGGGCAAAATACTTAATATTGATAAAGAAAGGAAAAAAATTTCATTGGGTTTAAAACAAAAATATCCTGACCCATGGATTGATATTGGAGATAAATATCCAGTTGGTAAAAAAGTTATTGCTAAAGTTACAAAAGTTGTTAATTTTGGAGCTTTCATTGAACTTGAAGAGGGAGTTGAAGGATTACTCCATATTTCAGATTTAACCTGGGAAGGTAGACCTAATTCAGTAGAAGAATATGTTGCTGTTGGAGATAAACTCTGGGTTCAAGTAATAGAGTTGAATAGAGATGACAGGAAAATAAAACTTGGGTTGAAACAGCTTGAGATGAGACCAGAAGAAAAATATTTAGAAAAACACAAGGTTGGTGAAGTAGTAAAAGGAGTTGTAAAGAAAGTGTTAGATTCTAAAGCTTTTATTGAGCTTGATAAGGGAGTTGAAGGAGTTGTGAAAATTTCAGATATCAGATATTTCAGGATTGATTCTCCGAAAGATTTTTTGAAGGAAGGGGAAAAAATTGAAGCAGTGATTTTGAGTGATGAACTTGATTTCAATTATAAAGTAAATTTAGGTGTAAAACAGTTGAGTGATGATGAATGGAAAGGTTTTTTTAAGAATAATAAAGTCGGTACTATTGTTGAAGTTAAAATTAAAAATATAAATGAAAATGGAATAGTTGTTGAAATTTCACAAAATATTGAGGGCTTTATAAGATTGAGTGATATAGATGAAAATCGACTCACAATTGAGGAAATTAATAAAAATCATAAAGTTGGCGAGAAAAGAGAGGCAATGGTTACAAGAACATTACCAGATAAGAGAAGGGTATATCTTAGTTTTAAGGAACTTAATAAAAAGATAGAGAGAGAAGAAATCGAAAAATATTCAAAGTCAAATGACAAATCTTCCACTACTGTTGGTGATCTGTTTGAGAGTGCGATTGTAAAAAAGAAATGAAATTTTTATCCGCTCCATGGAGATGGAGCTTTATTTCTAAGATTGGTGGGCAAAAAAAATGTGTATTCTGTGAAGCTTTAAAATTAAAGGATAAAGATTCTCTGGTTTGTTATAGAGGAGAGAACTGTTTTGTTATATTAAATAAATTCCCATATAATACCGGACATATAATGGTTGTACCTTATGAGCATGTAGATTCACCTGATAAAATTGATTATAAAATTTCATGTGAAATGTGGAGTTTAATGAACAAATCCTTAGAGATTTTAAAGGGAAAATTTAGGGCAGATGGTTTTAATATTGGAATGAATGTTGGAAAAGCTGCTGGCGCTGGAATAAAAGACCATTTTCACATTCATATAGTTCCAAGATGGGAAGGAGATACAAATTTTATGGCAGTTACTAGTAATACAAAGGTCGTATCATATAAAATTAATGATATATATGATATTTTAAAAAAGGAATTTAGTCAATATAGGGTATAAAAAAATATATGAAAAGAATAATTGCTCCCAAAGGAACTAAGGATATTTTCCTTCCAGAAATAGAAAAATGGCAATATATTGAAGAAAAAATAAGAGGTTATTTCCCGCGTTTTTTGTATAAAGAGATAAGAACCCCCATTTTTGAATATAGCGAACTTTTCCAGAGGGGAATTGGGACAGAAACCGAGGTTGTTCAAAAAGAGATGTATACCTTTAAAGATAAAGCAAATCGTGATTTAACTTTAAGACCTGAAAATACTGCCTCTGTTGTAAGGGCTGCAATTGAAAATGATCTTTTTAATAGAGTATACCCTTTACGATTTTTTTATATTGGCCCTATGTTCAGATATGACAAACCTCAAAAAGGGAGATTCAGACAATTTCATCAGTTTGGAGTAGAAGTATTTGGAGATGAGAGTGCTCAGGTTGATGCAGAAGTGATTTATTCCTCATATGATTTTCTAAAGGAGATAAATATAAAAGATATACAACTTCATCTAAATTCAGTGGGATGTGAAAATTGTAGACCGAAATTTCTCAGGGATCTTGAAGCTGAAGCTGAGAAGAAAAAAAATGATTTGTGTATTGATTGTCAAAGGAAAATCCATACGAACCCTTTGAGAATTTTTGATTGTAAAAATCTTAAGTGCATTGAAATATCAAATGATTTTCCAAAGATAATAGATTATTTATGTGAGGAGTGTGGGAGTCATTTTGAAGATGTAAAATCAACTTTATCGATTTTTAAAGTTAAATTTGATATAAATTCGAGATTAGTAAGAGGCCTTGACTATTATACTAAAACAGCCTTTGAAATATCATCAAACCAATTGGGTGCTCAAGATGCTCTGCTTGGCGGAGGTAGGTATAATAATCTTGTTAAAGAATTAGGTGGTGCGGATATTTCCGGTATGGGCTTTGCTGCTGGAATTGAAAGGATAATACTTCAATTAGATGATGCTAAAAGTAAAAAGGGTAAAATGATTTTTATTGCATATCAAAGTTTACCTTTAATGAATAAAGCTATTCAATTGGCAAAATCACTATGGGATAAAGGCTATCGTGCATATGTTGATTACAATTCAAAAAATTTGAAGAAGCAATTAAAAAAAGCTAATAAGATTGGAATTGATTATACTTTCATTTTAGGAGAGGATGAAATTGTTACTAAGTCAATTTCAATAAAGAATATGAAAGATTATGAGCAAATCACAATAAAACAAGAGGAACTTGATAAATGGCTGAAAAACAATATCTAAAAAGAGAATTTTATTGCGGAAAAATTGATGAAAAAGTTTTAAATAAAAAAATTAAGGTTTATGGCTGGGTAAATAAAATTAGAGAGTTGGGTGGAATCACATTTATAGATTTAAGAGATAGAGAGGGTATACTTCAAATTGTGGTGAAAGAGAATTATTCTGATATAGAATTAGTAAAGAAAATAGGTAGAGAATATGTTCTCATGGTTTTTGGAGAAGTAATAAAAAGATCAAACCCAAACCCTGATTTATTTACTGGGAATGTAGAACTTGTAGCTGAGAAAATTGAAATTTTAAGTGACTCTGAACTTTCTCCATTTTTCCCGGAGAATAATTCTGATGTTTCTGAGGAATTAAGATTTCAATATAGATATTTAGATTTAAGAAATCAAAAAATGCAAGGAAATTTTAAGATAAGAAGTAAAGTAGATCTTAGTATAAGAAATTATTTATCAAATCAAGGATTTCTTAATATTGAAACTCCTATGCTTTCGAAAGCTACACCTGAAGGAGCAAGGGACTATCTTGTACCTTCAAGAATATATAAAGGTAAAATGTTTGCTTTGCCGCAATCACCTCAATTATTCAAACAGCTATTCATGGTGGCCGGATTTGAGAGATATTTTCAGATAGTTAAATGCTTTAGGGATGAGGATTTAAGAGCTGACAGACAACCTGAATTTACGCAAATAGATATTGAAATGAGTTTCGCTGAACCCAAGGAATTGTTTGAAATTGTTGAAGGTATGTTTAAGGAAATATTTAATGTTAGGAAAGTTAACATTAATACACCTTTTAGGATAATGTCATATGATGAAGTTATAAATAAATATGGAAATGACAAACCTGACTTAAGGATTCCTTTTGAGATAAAAGATTTTTCTGAAAAAGTTAAAAGATTTAATTCAAATATATTAAATGATATTATTAAAAATAATGGGAAGATAAGAGGTCTTGTATTACCTGAATCATCAAGATATTCAAGGAAAGTACTTGAAAATGTAAATAACTATATCAGAGAAATGGGAGGGAAGGGTGCAGTTTGGATTAAAGAAACAGAAAATGGTTTTAAATCCTCTTTAAAGATTGAGCCTGAAAAATTAAAGAATTTTTATAAAGAAAATGAAATAAATAGAGATGATATAGTATTTTTAATTGGAGATACTCCATCTCAATCTTTGTTTCTTGCAGGTAAATTGAGAGAATACCTTGGAAAAGAATTTATTGATAAGAATAAACTTGAATTTTTATGGATTGTTGATTTTCCCCTATTTTCCTATAATGAAGATGAAAAAAGATTAGATTCAAATCACCATCCCTTTACTTCTCCAAAATCGGAAGATATTGAAAAACTGGATTCTGAACCATTAAAAGTAAAGTCAATTGCATATGATCTTGTATTAAATGGAGTTGAAATAGGTGGTGGAAGCAGACGTATTAATGATATAAATCTTCAGAGAAAGGTATTTAAATTGTTGGACCTGACTGATGAAGAAATTAATGAGAAATTCGGCTTTTTCCTCAATGCATTAAAATTTGGTGCTCCACCTCATCTTGGAATAGCATTTGGCCTGGATAGGATAGTTATGTTGTTATTAGGAGAAGAATCGATAAGAGAAGTTATTGCATTTCCTAAAACCACTTCTTCTCTTTGTTTGTTAACAGGTTCTCCTTCAAAGGTCCCTGAAAAGCAATTATCAGAATTAGGAGTTAAATTTGAGGAGTAGGAGTAAATAATGGTAGAAAGTAAAAAAGGGAATCATTTCCCCAAATCTTTTTGGGCTGCGAATAGTATTGAATTAGTTGAACGAGCAGCTTTTTATGCAGTTGCCTCATTTGTTGTCATTTACTTTAATGAAGTACTGGGAATGAGTCCTACATTTTCAACATTTTTAAATGGTACATTGCTTTGGGGGATTATATATTTTCTCCCTGTTTTAAGTGGGACACTGGCTGATAAGTATGGATTTAAACGTTCATTGAGTATTTCTTTTGTTCTAATTGCTTTTGGATACTTTATTATTGGCACTGTACAAGAGTTCTGGCCCGCACTAATTAAACCTGCAATTGGAGAGAAGATTGATTACACAATTCCCGTAGTATTAGGAATTATTTTAGTTGGTATAGGGGGATCAATAGTTAAACCATGTATAGCAGGTACAGTTCAGAAAACATCCGGGAAAAAAGCAGTACTTGGATTTGGTATTTTTTATATGGTTATAAATATAGGTTCAATGACAGGAAGGGGCGTATCTTATTTTACTAGAATTAACATGGGTATTCCAGCTATTTTCACTTATGTGGCAACCATTTTTGCACTCATTGGCCTCTTTATTGTAGTTTTTATTTATAAAGAGCCTGAATATGTAAGTGATGGAAAAAAGGATGATCAAAGAGTAAAGAAGAAAACTTTGGCACAGGCAATTGCTGGTATCTTTATTGTTTTGAAAAATAAGAAATTTGTATTCTTTCTTATAGTTATGGGCTTTTTCTGGTTTATATATGTTCAAATATATAACCTGATACCTCTATTTTTACGATTTGTAGATCCTGAAGCTCCAGTTGAAGTATATACACTTATAAATCCTGTTATGATTGTATTATTCCAATTATTAATAACAAATCTAACAAAGAAATGGACATCCTTGAAATCCATTATGATTGGTGTTATGGTTACTACTCTTGGAATGCTTGTTAATATATTACCTGTTATATTGTTTACGGATATAGCTAAAAAGATAAGTTTTATGGGGATTGCAATTCCCCTTGCAGGAATATTTATATTGTTATCACTTGCTTCAATGGCAGTTGGTGAAATGATGGCATCGCCCAGACAGTTTGAATATATTGGTGCAATTGCTCCCAAAGGTGAAGAAGGACTTTATCTGGGATATGCAAATCTGCCAATTGCTTTTGGAACTATTATTGGATCTCCTATTGGCGGTGCTATGTTTGAATACTTCATTTTAACTCCGCATAAAAAGGGTCAACCAACAAATCCTGTAACAATGTGGCTGATTGTTGCATTTATGGGAGTTTTATCAATGATTGGCTTGGCAATTTATGATAAATATTTAGGAAGATCAAAAAATAAGGGAGAAGGAAAGTAACTCAAAGTTGAGCTTAACTCTTTTCTATTTCTTGAAGAATTGATTTAAATGCTTTTAGTGGATTTCTGTTTTGTGTTATTGCATTTCCTAAAACCACTTTTTCTCTTTGTTTGTTAACAGGTTCTCCTTCAAAGGTCCCTGAAAAGCAATTATCAGAATTAGGAGTTAAATTTGAGGAATAAATATAGGTAAGTAGCTTTAAGATATCCAAAAATTAAAAGAAACAAAACATTTTTTGTTGGGATTTTAATTGTATTTGGTAAATATTCGTTGTATAATTGATTGTAAATGGGAACAATTGCTTATTTTAGAGTATCAAGAATTGACCAGAATGTAGAAAAAAATAAACCTGAAATTGAAGCATTGTTAGCAAATAGTTCAACCAAAAGATATAGAACAACAGAGTCAAAATTACATATCTGGTTAAATAAATTTTTTTAACCAGAGTGAAAATATAGCAAGAAGTAAATATCTTCTATAATTTCTAAGTAAATCAAAAAAGGGAGAAAATGATGATTATAAATAACCAAGAAATTAAAATCGAAGTTCATCGTAAAATTGGTGAAGGATTAAAGACTGACCTGGTTGATTTTTTATTTACACATCTTGATCAATTCAGGGATACCAGAAATGATATTACAAAAGCAATTGAATTTGCCTCCCAGAAACCCAAATACCTTAAATGCAAAAATCCTCTGGGTGGATGCGTGATTACAGCTAAGCATAAAAATACTATTGTTAGTGCTGTTGTTATCAATAAAACTGGTATGGATGGTTATATGCCGGAAAATATACTGGTTTATATTGCAACCCATGTTGGCTATAGAGGTAAGGGAATTGGAAAAATTATGATGAAAAAGGCTGCAGAGTCTGTAATAGGGGATATTGCCTTGCATGTTGAACCAGACAATCCTGCAAAGCATTTGTATGAGAAGCTAGGGTATACCAATAAATACTTAGAAATGAGATACACAAAATAATATTATGGAATTTGAAATAGACTGGTTGAAAAATATCCGTAAACAATTACACATTAATCCAGAATTATCTCACCATGAAAAAAAAACAGCAGAAGCCATAGATTCTTATTTAAAGAAACTACAGCCTGATTTAATTGTGAAAAATATTGGAGGAAATGGCATTGCATGTCTGTTTTCAGGGAAATATCCCGGAAAAACTCTTTTATTTAGATGCGAATTGGATGCATTGCCTATTGATGAAGTAAACTCTTTTGAATATAAATCTGTCTTCAATGGTGTATCACATAAATGCGGACATGATGGACATATGTCTATTATGTTGGGACTTGCAGTACGACTTCATAATAAAAGACCCAAAAGGGGAAAAGTCATTTTGCTTTTTCAGCCTGCTGAGGAAACCGGAGAAGGTGCTCAATTGATTTTGTCTGATGAAAAGCTAAATCAGTACAGTATTGATTATGTGTTTGCTTTGCACAATTTACCAGGGTTTAAGGAAAATACTATCATTGTAAAATATGGTGTATTTGCCTCCGCTTCAGTAGGAGTTGAAATTAAACTTTTTGGAAAAACCAGTCATGCCGGAGAACCGGAGAAAGGGATTAATCCTGCCAAAGCTGTTTCGAGACTGATACATCAATTTTTGAATTTGCAAAATCCAAACACTAATGAAAACTTAATTTTAGTAACCATTATTCATATTTTATTGGGTAAAATTTCCTATGGTACTTCAGCAGGATACGCAGAATTAAGAGCTACTTTAAGGACATTTAAGTCTTCAGATTTAAAAATGCTAATTCAAAAAGTGATAGATATTGTGGATAAAACCTGCAAGCATGAAAATTTAGAAAATACATTATCTTTTCTAGAAGAATTTCCTGCTTCAAAAAATGATGAATACTGCAATTCAATTGTCTGTCAGGCTGCCAAAGATTCCGGGTTACAGATCGAGAAAATAACCGTACCTTTTAGATGGTCGGAAGATTTCGGACATTTTTTGAATGTTTATAAAGGAGCTATTTTTGGATTAGGTGCTGGAATTGACCATCCAAAATTACATAATCCTGATTATGACTTCCCTGATGGAATACTTAAAAGTGGAATCAATATATTTTATCAGATAATTAAAAACATACAAGGATAAAAAAAATGGAAGGAACATCAATTATTGAAATCAATAAGTTAAAATATTTTGAAAACCTGCAATTTATTAGAAGTAAATTACATAAAGGAGTTAGAATATCTTCGGTGGTTAAATCCAATGCATATGGACATGGTATTGAACAGATTGTACCACTATCAGAAGAAGCTGGTATTGATCATTTCTCAGTGTTTTGTGGCAGAGAAGCCAAACTGGTATATACAATAAAAAGAAATCCAGACACTGACATAATGGTCATGGGCTGGTTAAGTTCTCCCGG
The DNA here is from genome assembly GCA_030612495.1 of Candidatus Aminicenantota bacterium. GTDB lineage: Bacteria > Acidobacteriota > Aminicenantia > UBA2199 > UBA2199 > JAUWNT01. The sequence continues at coordinate 4,440 of JAUWNT010000046.1, read as the reverse complement.
GATAAAATGGGCGATTGAAAAGGGCGTTGAATTCTTTGTTTTTGAGTATAGCGTATTAAAAGAAACATTAAAAAATGCAAAAAAGCTAAAGAAAAAAGCAAAAATACATATTGAGGTAGAAACTGGCCTTAACCGGACAGGTTTTGATATAAATGATTTGAATAAAGTATTTAAACTAATTAATGACAATAAAAATAATTTTTTAGTTAAAGGAATGGCTACACATTATTCTGGTTCAGAAAGTATAGCAAATCATGTAAGAGTAAGAAGGCAGACAAAAAAATTTAATAAAATATATCAACTTTTTTTGAAAAACAATATTCAACCTGAATATAGGCATATAGCTTGCTCAGCCGCATTGATTAATTATCCTGAATCACAAATGGATATGGTAAGGATTGGTATCATGCAGTATGGATTCTGGCCTAGTATTGAGACATTCATTGGTTATATTCAGCAGAGAACTGATAAAACAGATCCCTTAAAAAGAATTTTAACCTGGAAAACAAAAGTAATGAGTGTAAAAAAAGTTAAAATGGGCGAATTTATCAGTTATGGTTCTTCTTATTTAGCTCAGGAAAATAAAACAATTGCAGTTATACCTATTGGATACTCTCAAGGCTTTGGGAGAAATCTGAGTAATTTTGGTAAAGTAATTGTTGGAGGAGAACTTGTTAAAGTAATAGGGCTTGTTAATATGAATATGTTAATAATAGATGTAACATCCTTATCATCTGTAAAAAGAGGTGATGAAGTAGTTTTAATTGGGAAACAGGGAATTTCTGAGATATCTGTTTCCTCTTTTAGCGATATGAGTGATATGCTTAATTATGAGTCATTAACAAGATTACCTAAAAATATTAAAAGGAAGGTGGTTTAAATGGCATTTGTGAAATTAGATACTAAAAAATTAGAAGAAAACTTTCAGTTTCTTAATAATTTATTTAAAGACAAACAAATCCAATGGGCAATAGTATCAAAAGTTTTGTGTGGAAATAAACTTTATCTAAATGAATTAATAAAACTGGGAATAACTCAGATATGCGATTCTCGTATAACAAATTTAAAAGTTATTAAGGAATTGAATGAAAATATTGAAACAGTTTATATTAAACCTCCAGCTACAACATCATTATCCAAACTTGTTAAATATGCAGATATAAGTATGAATACTGATCTCTCTACCATAAGAAAAATATCCAGAATAGCTGGAAAACAAAATAAAGTTCATAAAATAATAATTATGATTGAAATGGGGGAACTGCGTGAAGGTGTTTTAAGAAATGATCTGATGGACTTTTATAAAAAAGTTTTTTGTCTGCCCAATATTGAGGTTGTGGGGATTGGAGCAAATTTCTCTTGTCTTTATGGGGTTTTACCTACACAGGATAAACTTATTCAATTAAGTTTATACGAACAGTTAATTGAAGCGAAATTCAACCAATTAATTCCTTATGTTTCAGGTGGGAGTTCGGTTGTATTACATCTTCTTTTAAACAATACATTGCCTGCTGCTATTAATCATTTTAGAATAGGAGAATCACTGTTCTTAGGTACTGACGTTTACAATAATTCAGAGATTAAAGATATGCATCAAAATATATTTACTCTACATACAGAAATTATCGAATTATATAATAAACCAACTGTTCCTGTGGGAAATAGAGGAACTAATGTTTCTGGAGAAACTTTTAATTTTAAAGAAAAAGATTATGGTAAATTAAGCAATAGAGCCATTGTAGATCTTGGCCTTTTGGATGTAGATGAAAAACATATATGGGCTATGGATAAAGACATTAAATTTGTGGGTGCAAGTTCAGATATGATTGTAATTGATTTAGGAAAAAATTTAAATAATTATAAAGTTGGAGATGTATTGGAATTCAGTATGGACTATATGGGGCTTTTACGTATATTAAACTCCAAATATGTAGAAAAAAGATTAAATTAATGCACTGGATCGATATTACTATTTTTTTTATTTATATGAGCGCAATGCTTGGAATTGGTTTTTTCTTTTTGAAGAAAAACAAAGGTGCTGAAGATTATTATGTTGGAGGCCGTACAATTGGAAGTTTTCATATTGGACTTTCTGTTGTAGCTACTGATGTTGGTGGAGGATTCTCAATTGGGCTGGGAGGACTGGGGTTTTTAATTGGTATATCCGGATCCTGGATGCTGTTTAGCGGACTAATTGGTGCCTGGCTAAGTGCAGTACTGCTTATTCCAAAGGTTTTCCCACTTTCTGATAAATTAAAACTTTTAACCTTTCCTCAAATATTTAAACATTTTTATAATGCAAAGGTCGCATTACTTGCAGGTATTATTTCAGCAATTGGGTATATAGGATTTACCAGTTCGCAGATTCTTGCAGGTGCTAAGCTTGCAAGTGCAACTTTTCCTGGGCTTAAACTACATATGGCACTACTTGTTATGGGAGTTATTGCAGTTGTTTATACAGTAATGGGAGGATTAAAAGCAGTAATTTATACAGATACCGTACAATGGCTTATCTTAATAATAGGCCTGTTTTTTGTTGGTATTCCTGTTTGTTATTTTGCTGTTGGAGGATTTAGTGAAATCAGCAAAGTTTTGCCAAAGGATTTTTTCTCATTAACCAACATCTCCTGGCAAAAGTTTGTTAATTGGACAATAACTATAGTTCCTATCTGGTTTGTAGGTATGACCTTGTATCAAAGAATATATGCCTCAAGAAGTAAAAAAGAAGCCCAAAAAGCCTGGTTTATTGCAGGATTGTTTGAATATCCAATAATGGCATTTATGGGAATTTTACTTGGATTATTTTCCAGAGTAGCATTTGAGCAAGGTATGTTTGAAACATTAGGGTATGCAGCTGGTAGTAGTATTGATCCGGAAATGGGATTACCACTTCTTTTAAAAACTGTTTTACCTGTAGGATTAATGGGGCTAATGATGTCAGCTTATTTTTCTGCCGTAATGTCAACTGCAGACAGTTGTTTAATGGCAGCATCAGGAAATGTATTAACGGATATTTTAAGAATAAAAAGTGATGATAAAAATAATTTGAGAAAATCACAAATTTTAACATTGATAATAGGTGCCTTTGCATTACTTTTAGCATCTTCACTACAAAATGTTCTGAAATTAATGCTATATTCATATGCATTTATGGTTTCAGGGTTGTTTGTTCCAACGATTGGAACTTTTTTCTTTAAAAATAAAAGTTCATCTGGAGTCTTTAGTGCAATGCTCGCCGGAGGAGGAACAACATTAATTTTAACTCTGCTGCAGATAGATTTACCATTTAATCTTGATCCAAACATTTATGGCATAATTTGCTCTTTAGTGGTTTTTGTAGTTATTTCCAAATTTTTTCCAGATAAAAAATCAGAAAATGATTAAAAAAATATTTTTAATAATGTTAATAAATTTACAGTACCATTCATAGGATATAATTTATTAGTTTTTGAAGTTGAGCTTAACTCTTTTCTATTTCTTGAAGAATTGATTTAAATGCTTTTAATGGATTCTTGCTTTGTGTTATTGGCCTTCCTATAACAAGAAAATCAGCACCCTTTTGTATTGCCATTTTTGGAGTAAAAATCCTTTTTTGATCACCTTTCTCAGACCAATCAGGCCTTATCCCGGGAGTTACTAAAGTTATATCTTTGCCGAATCTCTTTCTTATGGATTCTATTTCAAGAGGTGAGCATACAAATGATTTTAAACCATTTTTTAATCCAAGCTCACATAATTTTAAAACAGTATCTTCTACTGAAAGCTCTATTCCGGTATCGATAAGGTCATTTCTTGATAATGAGGTTAAAATTGTTACGCCTAAAATATTCAAATTGCTTTCAGTTTTTGAAGCCTCAATAGATTTTTTTATCATTTCAGCTCCACCTGTAAGATGAATTGTTAAAAAATATGGTGAGTATTGTAAAGATGATTTTACTGCCCAATATACGGTATTTGGGATATCCTTAAATTTAAGGTCAAGAAACAGCTTTTTATCTTTACTTTTTAAATAAGAGATTATTTTGTTGCCGAATTTTAAAAATGGTAAAAGTCCAACTTTAAAAAAAATAGCATCATTTAATTCATCTATCAATTTTTTTGCTGCATCTAAATTATCAAGATCAATAGCTATTATAATTTTATTTTTCATATTTTAAGTTTCCCTTTTATTTCATCTAAGCTTTCTATATTTAATTTTTTCATTATATCTTCAATTTCTTTTATGATTCTTACTGATGCTGATGGTTCAACAATATTGATTGTACCTGTCTGTACAGCTGATGCTCCTGTTAAGATAAATTCCAGAACATCTTTACCTGAAGAAATCCCTCCAATTCCTATAACAGGAATATGAACGCTTTGAACAACCTCCCATACTAATTTTAGAGCAAGGGGTTTTATAGCTGGTCCTGAGAGTCCAGCAAAAAGATTTTTGAAAAC
>JAUWNT010000073.1 GCA_030612495.1 Candidatus Aminicenantota bacterium | reverse complement strand
CCCAAGAATATTGGCTATCTGATATCAATAATGTGTAGTTCCCAGACTTCTTTATCTTCATTTTCCACAACTTGATAGATTTTATCCTCGAAGATGTCAAAGGGGAAGTATTCTGCGATATGGCGCTCCGCAAGAAGTACTGAAGTCTTTTTGATCAGGCGCCCTGTCAAATCAAATTTATAGACTTCGCTATCAGGTCCTTTCCGATAGTGGGGGAATATATATAGATAGTCATTTCGAACAATAAAAAACTCTATTTTGGGGAATCGATCGGGAAAAGAAATCATTTTTTGGATAACATCATAATACGACCGGGTCATAGGATTGGTTTTCATGTAGTTTAAATAATTTTCCCTGTGTTTCTTTTTTAATTTCATGGTTTTAAATGGGTAATTGATGGAGAGATGCTTTTTGCCTGATACATCAAAGAGGTTGATTACTCCATCTTCTCCATAAACAAAAATAAACTGATCGGAAGTCTGATACCACATCTGGCTATTTAGAAATGGGCTAATCTTAGAATTCTGGGAAAATTCTCCAATATTGGAGATTTCTTTGATTTTTTTTCCTTTTGAATCAAAAATATTGATGGTAAATTTTGCCCTTTGCTGGGTTCCTACCATGCTAATTCCAGCAAAATGATCTTTGATGGGTGATAAACTCCCCAAGATCCCACCTTGGGGTTTGATTTCTTTGATGAAGGTTCCATCTTTCTTCCAATAGGAAATTTTCCCAAAGCTATTTATGAACAACCGATCATTTTGAGGAATTATCCTCATTACCATCATTATAAATTCTCCCGGTCCCTCGCCTGACCTACCGATTTTTTTTACAAATTTGTAATTCTTTTTAGAATAAATATAGATATCAGTAAGGTGGGATATATAAATTTGCGAATGGTCTACTGCGATATAATTAACTTCAGGTAACTCTGGTAATATAACAACTTTTTTTGCAAAGGCGAAGATACAGAACAAAACAATTATTAAAAATATACTTGTTTTTTTTCTCATTTTTAATTTACCTCCTTTTTTTTATTAGTCAAATTTTTTTCAATCAATTGTAAGAATCCATAACATAATAAATTTTAGTATAATTATTATTTATAATCAATAAACCTGTTTTTTGTCTTTTTTTAACTCAAAACTTAACACTTAAAACTAAAAACTGAGAGATTAATGTCTAATGTTGAGACCTGACCCCAAACCTCTACTTGAAAAATTTGTTTAAGTCGTTTATATTTATTAAAATGAAAATTTCTGCTGATCTTCATATTCATTCTACACTTTCTCCGTGTGCATCACTTGAAATGTCTCCTCGCGCAATTGTAAATAGGGCTAAAGAGTTGAATCTGGATGTTATTGCAATTACTGATCACAATAGTATAGAAAATAGTTTTTATGCAGCATCAATAGGCAAAAAACTGGGTGTTAAGGTTATATATGGAATGGAAGCTCAAACTGCAGAAGATGTACATATTTTATGTTATTTTGGAAAAATGAAAGATGCTGAGGCGTTTTGTTCGGATATTTATAATTATCTACCGAGTATAAAAAACAATCCTGAATTTTTTGGTGACCAGATTGTTGTTGACGAAAATGATAATATTGTAAGAATTGAAGAGAAGCTGTTATTAAATTCTATTGATTTGTCGATCTCTGGACTTGTTGAGAGGGTAAATTCATGTAATGGATATGTTGTGCCTGCGCATATAGAAAGCGATCAATTTGGTTTGATGATAAATCTGGGTTTCATACCTGAAGAGTTAAATAATTGTATGTTTGAGATATCTTATAATGCGAATAGAGAAAAAGTATTGGCTAAATATCCTGAGCTTAATAATTTCAATCTGATTTCAAACTCGGATGCTCACTATATTAGAGATATAGGTAGGGTTTATACTATTTATGATGTTAAAACACCTGTTATTGAGGAAATATATAAAGCAGGTCTTAAAGGCAGGTTTGAGGTAAAATAGTAATATGATGGAAGAACTCTGTTACCATATAATTGATATTGTACAGAATTCAATTTCAGCGAATTCAAAAAATATTAGAATAACATTAAAAGAATCAGATAAAGAGGATATAATTTTAATTGAGATTGAAGATGATGGTAAAGGAATGGATGCTAAAACTCTAAGGAATGTTCAGGATCCATTTTATACTACAAAGAGCGGTAAAAAAGTAGGGCTTGGCATCCCTATCTTAAAAGAAACAGCTATTCATTGTGAAGGGAGCTTTAAAATGGAAAGTTGTTCAGGGAAAGGTACATTGGTAAGGGCTATTTTTAAAAAGAGTAATATAGATGTTCCTCCAATAGGAAAAATAAAAGATACTATTTTGACATCAATTGTTGGTAATGATCCTTGTAATATAGATATTACTTATGAAAATGATAATGGGAGTTTTAATATATCTACAAAAAGGATAAAAGAGCAGATAGGGGATTTACATATAACTCATCCGGATGTAGTGAAATTTTTAAGAGAATTCATAGATAAAGAAATTACGAATTTAGGATAGAGAATGTGGCTTGACCTGGATTTTATTAAAATTTTAAAATAATTTATAATTTTATATTGACTTTCATAGTTTATATTGTTATAACATTAACTAATGATTTATAAGGTCTATAAACTATGGAAATAAAAAAAATTATTTATGAATTGGGTCTCAAAATATTTGCTGATGGTCAAAACAGTTCTGTTTGTGAGGGCTATACTTCAGATCTTCTTTCTGATGTTATGGCTAATTGTAAAGAAGGCAGTTTGTGGGTAACAATTCAAAGGCATATGAATGTGATTGCAGTAGCTCAATTGAAAAAAATAAAAGGAATAATCCTTCCAAATGGAATTTGCCCGGATGATGCTGTAATAAAAAAAGCAGAAGAGGAAGGAGTATATATTTTGGGTACTCAGGATAATGCCTTTGATGTGTCTGGGAAAATTTATTCGCTTTTAAAAAAATAATATCAATTAGTGTTTTATAGATGGCTCTTTCTAAATAAAAAATAAAATAATGTAGGAGGAAATAATGGAAGTCTCGGAAATTCATATCCCGGATAATGAACATTATAGGGAATTGATGAAATTTATTGAGGAAAATCGGGAAACTCCAGGGCCACTTATACAGGTACTTCACAAGGCTCAAGAGATTTTCGGGTATTTACCAGTTGAAGTGCAATATTTTGTGGCAAGAGAAATGAATGTTTCGTATTCAAAAGTTTATGGTGTTGTTACTTTTTATAATTTTTTTAGGACTGAACCAATTGGTGATCATATAATTAATGTTTGCCTTGGAACTGCCTGTCATGTTAAGGGAGCTCAGGAGATTATAAAGGCTCTTATAAAAGAGCTTGGATTGAAAGTTGGAGGAACAACTAAGGACAGGTTCTTCACCCTTTCTACTGCCAGATGTTTTGGGGCATGTGGATTAGCTCCTGTCATGTTAATTGATAATGAGGTATATGGGAGGCTCAACCCTCAAAAAGCAGTACAAATAATGCAACAATTTAAAAGAGAAAATCAAGGAAATTGATTTTTGTTAATATAAAGGGAGGTAAGTACAATGAAGCTTGAGGATTTAAGGAAAATAAGAGAGAAAACAGAGAAAGATATGCATCTGCGCGATGGAAAAGCAAGGATTAAGATAGTAGTAGGAATGGGTACAAGTGGAATCGCAGCAGGCGCAAGAGAAACATTGAAGGCTTTTCTTGAAGAAATAGAGAAACGTGATCTAAGTGATGTTATTGTTTCTCAATCCGGTGAAAGGGGACTAAGTTCACATGAACCTATTGTTACTGTCCAGGAACAGGGGAAACTAGATATAGTTTATGGCAATGTAACAGCTGAAAATGCAAGAAGAATTATATCCGAACATATTGTAAATGGAAACCCAGTCTCTGAATTTGTGTTGGAAGTGAAAGAATAGACCTTATTTAAGACTTAAGGAGGCTTTTTATGAAAAAAAGACTGGATGTTTTGATTTGTGGAGGCGCAGCATGTATTGCTTCTCACAGCCATGAGATAAAATCAAAACTTATTGATAAAATAAATGAAAAAGATCTAACAAATGAGATAAATATTGTTGAAACCGGGTGTATGGGACCCTGTGAACTTGGGCCTATTATGGTTGTTTATCCTGAAGGCTCATTTTATATTAAGATAAAAGAAGAAGATATAGATGAAATTATTGAAAGTCATTTTTTGAAGGGAAGGCCTGTCAAAAGATTACTTTGGAAAACCCCGGAAGCACGCAAAATAGTTGAAGAAAAAAAACAAGTACCTTTCTTTGAGAAACAGAAGAAAATAGTTTTATCTAACTGCGGCTTGATTGATCCGGAAAATATTGAAGAATATATTGCACGTAGAGGATATGAAGCCCTTGGTGAGATGCTGACCTCAAAAACACCTGAATATGTAATTGATACAATATTAAATTCTGGACTCAGAGGAAGAGGAGGAGCAGGATTTCCAACAGGTTTGAAATGGAAATTTACAAGGGCTGCTGAAAGCAAAGAGAAATATCTGATCTGCAATGCAGATGAAGGAGATCCAGGAGCTTTTATGGATAGAGCTGTTCTTGAGGGTGATCCGCATTCCGTTATTGAGGGTATGGCTATTGCTGGATATGCAATAGGTGCTAATAGAGGATATATTTATGTCAGAGCAGAGTATCCATTGGCAATTGATAGGATCAAGGTTGCAATTAAACAGGCAAAAGATATTGGAGTTTTAGGGGACAATATCTTTGAAACTGATTTCTCCTTTAATATTGAGATAAGAGTTGGAGCCGGGGCCTTTGTTTGCGGAGAAGAGACTGCTTTGATTGCATCTGTTGAAGGAGAGAGAGGTCAACCAAGACCAAAACCTCCATACCCTGCTAATAAGGGATTATGGGATAAGCCCACTGCTATTAATAATGTTGAAACATTAGCAAATATAAGACATATAATTTTAAATGGATCTGAGTGGTTTGCTTCTATTGGAACAGAGAAAAGTAAGGGAACAAAGGTTTTTGCACTTTCTGGTAAAGTCAATAACACAGGACTTGTTGAAGTTCCAATGGGAATAACTCTTGGTGAACTTATTTATGATATTGGCGGAGGAATACCCAAAAATAAAAAATTTAAAGCTGCACAAACAGGCGGACCTTCTGGTGGCTGTATCCCGATACAATATTTAAACAAACCAATTGATTATGAATCTTTAAAAGAACTTGGCTCAATAATGGGTTCCGGTGGTTTGATCGTTTTGGATGAAGATAGCTGTATGGTGAATATGTCAAAGTATTTTCTTGAATTTTGTCTTGAGGAGTCCTGTGGTCAGTGTGTTCCTTGCAGGGTTGGCCTAAAGCAAATGTATGATATCCTGGAGGATATAACACTTGGTAGAGGTAAAATAGAAGATCTGGATAGACTTGAGAAATTGGCTCTAACAGTTAAAACAACAGCATTATGCGGTCTGGGTCAAGCAGCTCCGAATCCAGTACTCTCAACATTGAAGTATTTTCGTAATGAATATATTGAGCATATTAAAGAGAAAAAATGTAGAGCTGGAGTATGTGCAGCACTTTTTAACGCTCCATGTGAAAATGCATGTCCTGCTCATGTTGACCCATCATCTTATATTTCATATATGTCAGATGGAAGATTTAGAGAGGCTTATTTCTGTCATATGGAGCACAATCCATTTCCTATTGTTTGCTCTCGTATATGTCCTGCTTTTTGTGAGAAAAAATGTTCAAGAGAGAAATATGATGAAGCCATTGCTATTCGTGAGGTTAAACGGCTCTTTGCAGATTGGGCTATTGAAAATGAGATAGGATTTGCTCCTCCATTAAAACCAAAGAAAGAAAATATAGCTATTATTGGAGCCGGACCTTCTGGTTTATCCTGTGCTTTCTATTTGACAAGACTTGGTTATAAACCTGTTGTTTTTGAAGCTCTGTCAGAAGCTGGAGGAATGATGAAGTGGGGAATCCCGGATTACAGACTTCCGAAAGATAAACTAAAAGCAGAAATAAATGTTATAGAAAGAGCTGGTGTAGAAATTCTTTTGAATTCACCTGTAAAATCTATTGATAGTTTAAAAAATGACTTTGATGCAATATTTATTGCTACAGGTGCACATAATGTATCTGAAATAAAGGTTGAGGGAAGTGATCTTAAGGGTGTTCAGTATGGTATTGAATTCTTACATAAAGTTAATGGCGGAGAACATATTAATGTTGGAGAGAATGTGATTGTTCTGGGTGGAGGGTCTACAGCAATGGATTCAGCAAGGACTGCCAAGAGATTGGGAGCTAAAGAGGTTAGAATTGTTTATCGCAGGACAAAAGATGAAATGCCTGCACAGATTGAGGAGTTAAAAGAGGCTGAAGAGGAAGGAATTATAATAGATTTCTTGATCTCTCCTGTAGAGGTGATTGGGAATGAAAAAGTTGAAGGTTTAAAATGCATCAAAACTGAGCTTGGCGAGTTTGATTCTTCTGGAAGGAGAAGCCCTGTGCCTATAAAAGGAACTGAATTTACACTTAAAGCTGATCTGATTATTCCATGTTTGGGACAAAAGATGTCAGAAGGATTGGATTTGGGTAAAATAGTATTGAACAAATGGGGTTTCTTTGATGTAAAACCAGAAACAATGCAAGTTACTGAAGATGGAATTTTTGCAGGTGGAGATAATATAAATCCTTCTACTGTAATCGAGTGTGTGGCTCATGGAAGAGAGGCTGCTATTAATATTGATAAATATTTTGGATATGATGGGAAACTATTTGATAAAGAGAGAAAAGTTGTGGAGGTTTCTTATGATGAAGAGAAGTATTTAAAAACAATACAGAGAAAGAAATCTCATTTTTCGAATATTGAAGAGAGAATAAAGAGTCTGGCTCTGGAAGTAAATATAGGTTTAACTAAAAAGGATGCAATTGAGGAATCTCGACGCTGTTTGCATTGTGACAGGGGAGAGCCTGTAATTGCAGCAAAAGAAGAAGCAAAATTAATAAAAATAGAAGAGATGCTTTGAGGTGTGATATGTCAAGAGAAGAAATTTTAAAAACGTATGATCAAACATCAGATAATCTGTTGGCAATTCTTCATGATATCCAGGATAATAAGGATGAGCATTACTTAACCAGAGAAGACTTGAAGAAAGTTTCGGATTATCTTGATTTAACGTATGGTTTTGTTCATGGTGTTGCGACATTTTATTCTATGTTTAGCCTTAAACCCAGAGGCAAAAATATTATAAGGGTATGTCAATCTCCTCCCTGTCATTTAATGGGATCAACTACAATCTCTAAGGAGTTAATCAAAATTTTAGGCATAAAATTTGGAGAAACAACTAAAGATGGTTTATTTACATTGGAGATGACATCCTGTTTGGGTGTGTGCGGTGTAGCACCAGCTATAATGATCAATGATCAGGTTTACGGAAATTTGAATAAACAACGCTTATATGAAGTAATAGAAGAAAAGAGGAGGGTAAAATGAGTATTTACAGAGCTCATATACTGCTTCCTATTGATGAAGGAACGATTCAATCTGGTGCTATTGAGATAAAAAAGGAACTTGAAAAAAGAATAGAAGAAGAAAATTTAAAAGAAGAAATTAAAATTCTTGAAACAGGGACTATTGGTGTGATTGGAAAAGGAGTAATGATTGTTGTTTATCCGGATAAGGTTACATATTATAATGTAACCAAAACCAATTTGAATAACATAATTCAGGAACATATCATAAAGGGTCGAATTGCAGAAGAGGTTGAGCATTCATATGAGGGACATAAACCTGTAGAAAAAGAATATAAAAATGTTGGATTAACCAGGGAGCAACAACGCATTGTTCTTGACAAATGCTGGAAGATCGATCCTGAAAGCATAGATGATGTCCTGGCGTACGGAGGGTATAGAGGAGTTGAAAAGATTTTCAGCGAATCCATTAGCCCTGAAGCTGTAATTGAAGAAATCAAGAATTCCGGTTTAAGAGGTCGTGGCGGAGCTGGTTTTCCAACGGGTTTGAAGTGGTCTTTTACAAGAGCTGCTAAGGGAGAGGAAAAATTCATGATTTGTAATGCTGATGAAGGTGAACCAGGAACTTTTAAAGATAGGTTAATAATGGAAGGTGACCCGCATAAACTTATTGAAGCAATGATTATAGCAGGTTATGCTGTTGGTGCTAATAAAGGGTATATATATATTAGAGGAGAGTATGAACTTTCTATAAAAAGGATTCAGAAAGCAATTGATCAGGCTCTGGAATACAATCTTTTGGGTAAAAATATTCTGGAAACTAATTTTTCTTTTTATCTTGAAATAAAGAAAGGAGCAGGTGCTTATGTATGTGGAGAAGAGACTGCTTTAATTGATTCCCTTGAAGGTAAAAGAGGTTATCCGAGGATTAAGCCTCCTTTTCCTGCAAATAAGGGACTCTGGCAAAAACCAACATGTGTGAATAATGTAGAAACACTTGCAAATATACCAGAAATTATTTATAAGGGAAGTAATTGGTTTAAAAAATTCGGAACTGAAAAATCAACAGGCACAAAGGTATTTACAATCCTTGGTCATGTTGAATATCCTGGTTTGATTGAAGTAGAAATGGGAACTCCGCTCAGAGAGATCATCTTTTCATATGGAGGTGGTATAAAGGGAGGTAAGAGGTTCAAGGCAGCACTTGTTGGAGGCTCAGCAGGTGTGTTTCTCCCAGAAAGGCTATTGGATGTTAAAATGGATTTTGAAAGTTTAGACGAGAGTAAAGCTGTACTTGGTTCAGGTGCGATTTTAGTAATGGATGAAGATACGGATATAGTTGATATGTTATTCTCTATTTTAAAATTCTTTGCTCATGAATCATGTGGTCAGTGTTCTGTATGCAGAATAGGAACTCATCAGCTGCTCAATCTTATCTATGGTATTAGAAGAGGACAAGCACAGGAAAAAGATATTGATCAAATGGTAAAAATAGCAGAAACAATGTTTGATATGTCTTTATGTCCGCTTGGCCAGTCATTAATTATGCCTGTAAAGAGCGCTGTGGAAAATTTCAGACAAGATTTTCTTAATAAAATTCAAAACAAAAACAATTAACAAAGGAGGAAAAAATGTCAGATATGGTGAAATTATATATTGATGAAAAAGAGATTTTGGCAAAAAATGGAGCAAATCTTTTAAAAACAGCAAGGGAAAATGGGATTGATATACCAGGCCTTTGTTATTATGAAAAAGTGTCTCCAAGTGGAGATTGCAGGTTATGTGTTGTGAAAATAGAAGGGAGGCCAGGCTTGGTTCCTTCATGCTTATGCACTGTTGAAGAGGGAATGAAAGTTACTGCTTTTGATGAAGAGCTTGAATCTAAAAGAAAAGTCCTTGTTGAATTAATACTTTCAGAACATAATGATGATTGTATAAACTGTATAAGAGATGGGAATTGTGAGTTGCAAGATCTTGCTTTTAGATATGGTATTGAGACCGGGCAAAGAAAATATCCTTCTTTCTGGAGGGAAATTGATCAGTTTAAGGATGAAGGAGCACCAGTTCTTATTTATGATTCGACAAAATGTATTAAATGCGGGCGATGTATAAAAGCCTGTTATGAGATTCAGGGTAAAGGAGTTTTGAGTTTTTCAAACAGGGGAATCGAAACTCATATTGTTGCAGGCTTAGCTGATTGGAATGGCTCGGAATGTGATGGATGTGGAGAGTGTGTTCAAGCATGCCCTGTTGGTGCTATTGTTGAAAAACCGGTTTATGGTATCAGGGTAAGAGAAAAGGATCCTGATAAAAAGGTTGTCACAACATGTGCATACTGTGGAGTAGGATGCCAGCTTAATTTATGGGTTAAAGATAATAAAATTGTTAAAGTTATGGGTGAAGATCAGGTCCCAAATTATGGAGCTCTTTGTGTAAAGGGCAGATTTGGTCTTGATTTTGTAAGCAGGGATGATAGATTAAAAACACCCTTAATAAAGAAAAATGGTAAATTTGAAGAAACAAGCTGGGATGAAGCTCTTGATTATATAGCTAAGAAATTTATGCAAATTAAGAATGAAAATGGGCCAGATACTTTAGCAGGACTTTCTTCTGCTCGTTGTACAAATGAGGAAAATTTTGTTTTCCAGAAATTTATGCGTGCTGTAATTGGTACAAACAATGTGGATCATTGTGCAAGATTGTGCCATGCATCAACAGTAGTAGGTTTAGCAAGCACTTTTGGTTCAGGTGCAATGACTAACTCTATTGAAGAATTGGAATATGCTGATGTAATATTAGTAACAGGTTCGAATACAACAGAGACTCATCCTGTAATTGCAACAAGAATAAAGAGAGCTGTTCTATTTCATGGAGCAAAATTGATTGTTGTTGATCCCAGAAAAATTGACCTGGTTAAATATGCTACAGTATGGATGAGACAAAAGAATGGTACTGATGTAGCATGGATGAATGGTATGATGAATGTAATTATTAATGAAGGGCTTGAGGATAAAGAATTTATTAAATCCAGAACTGAAGACTATGAAGGATTTAAAAAAATGGTTGCAAAGTTTACCCCTGAAAAGGTTGAGGGAATTACAGGGATTCCAAAAGAAAAAATAATAGAAGCAGCCAGGATATATGCAAAAGCAGATGCTGCAAGTATTGTTTATTCAATGGGCATTACTCAACATACAACTGGAACGGATAATGTACGTTCAACTGCTAATTTGGCCATGCTTACAGGGAATGTTGGGAAGGAATCAACCGGGGTTAATCCTTTAAGAGGTCAAAATAATGTTCAGGGTGCATGTGATTT
>JAUWNT010000084.1 GCA_030612495.1 Candidatus Aminicenantota bacterium | reverse complement strand
ATTATACCAAAACAAAATTTACAATAATTAAACAAACATATAATCAGTTGTTAAGCTATCAAGGAGAAAATCCAGAAATAATAATAAACGATTCTTATGGAGATATATACCTTAAAAACAACGATTGACCTTTTATTTATTTAACATCATACTTAAATTTTTAAATAAACTTAAATTCTTTAATCAATTTGCATTTATTCCAGCAGGTCTGTTAATTTGAATTTTGTTATAATATATATTAAAATAAAATTTATTCTTAATAATTAAGATGGAGACAAAATGGAAAATGTAGAGATTGGTATCATAGGTGGGAGTGGTTTTTACAAAATGATGAACTTAAAAGACCCTGCTTATATTGAATTGGACACTCCATTTGGGAAACCCTCTGAAAAAATTCTCTATGGAAGTTTAAAAGGCCATTCCATTGCTTTTTTATCCAGGCATGGAATTGGACATCGTTTAAACCCATCACAAGTTAATTACAGAGCAAATCTCTTTGCAATGAAAATGTTAAATGCACAGAGAATAATATCTATTACAGCTGTGGGCTCATTAAAAGAAGAGATTGAACCTTGTGATCTTGTTATACCTGATCAATTTTTTGATAATACATTTAAAAGAGAAAAAAGCTTTTTTGAACACGGAGTTGTTGCTCATGTTTCAATGGCAGAGCCAATATGTCCATACATGGCAGATTTAGCTTTTGAAAAAGCCAAAGAGATGGGGCTCAATGTACATAAAGGCGGTACATATTTTAACATGGAAGGTCCGCAATTTTCCTCAATGGCTGAGTCAAATACTTATCGCAAACTTGGATTTGATTTAATTGGTATGACTCAGGCAGTTGAAGCCAAACTTGCAAAAGAACTTGAAATATGTTTTTTATCTCTTGCTTTTGTCACAGATTATGACTGCTGGCATCAAGAGGTTGAATCTGTAACAGTTGAAATGGTTATTAGTAACCTTAATAAAAATATTAAAAATGCGAATAGATTAATTGAACATATAGTTGAAGCCATTGATAAAGATAGATCCTCTTGCAAATGTGAAAGTTCTTTAGAAAACTCTATTATCTCTGACCCTGAGCTAATTCCTCCTGAAACTTACAAAAAACTTAAACCTATAATTAAGAAATATATAAAAAAATAGGAGATATGGTGAATAATTTAATATTAATAATAAACACTGGAAACACATCCACTAAAATCGGGCTGTATGAAGATACAAAACCAATCCTTGTCGAATCAATAAAGCACAGTGATGTGGAATTATATAGATTTGATAACACAAATTCTCAAAAAAATTTTAGAGAGAAAATTATCCTTGATTTTTTAAAGAGAAAAGGGATTGAAACAAAAGATCTATCTGCTGTTGCAGCAAGAGGAGGACTTTTACGACCTCTTGAAAGCGGGACATATATTGTAAATAAAAAAATGTTAAATGATCTTATACAAGCCCCCTGGGGATATCATGCTTCTCATCTTTCAGCTCAAATAGGATACTCAATTGCCCAGAGTGTTGAAATCCCATGCTATATTGTTGATCCAATCTCAGTTGATGAGCTTGAACCTGCAGGAAGATACTCTGGGCATAAATTATTTAAAAGAGCAATGTATACACACGCTCTAAACCTAAAAGCTGTTGCCAAAAAATATTCGAAAGAAAATAATCTTAATTATAATAAAATCACTTTGATTGTTATTCACCTTGGGACCGGTGTTTCCATATCAATCCATAAAAACGGAAGAATGATTGATGCAATAGACCCAAAAGAGGAAGGCTCATTTTCTATTGATAGATCCGGAGGATTGCCCATATTGCAAATAGCCAAATATATTATTGAGAACAAAATGGAATATCAAACTTTTGAAAAAATGGTATTTGGCAGTGGAGGCCTTTATTCATACCTTAACACAAAAGATTTTATGAAAGTTGAAAGTATGTATAAAAAAGGTGACAGAGAGACAATAAACGTAGTGAATGCTATGGCATATCAGATAGCAAAAGAAGTTGGTGCTCTATCAACTGTAGCAAAAGGTGATGTTCATGCAATTATCATTACGGGTGGAATGGCTCATGCGAAATTTTTTGTTGATTTAATAACAGAAAGAATAGGTTTCATAGCAACAATAAAATTATATCCAGGAGAAGATGAAATTAGGGCTTTAGCAGAAGGTGTATCAAGAGTTCTCAACAAAGAAGAATCCCCTAAAATATATTAAATAAAATAAGATGATTACAAATTGTTTTTATTAGAAAAATTTAGGTGAAAAGATTTGGAATATTCAGAAAAAAAAATAACTGAAAATTCAATTCGAGAACTGGATAGAAGAATAGAAAATTTAAAGATTCAATTTAACCTTTTTTTTGCTGGAGAACTTAAAGTCCCTCCCGACAAAGAACGAGACGAGATTGAAAAAAGCATAAGAAAAATCCTTTCATATACAGGGAAATCCTCAAAAATAAAACTTCTAACACAAAATCTATCTTTAAAATTTTCTCTATACAATAATATGTGGCTAAAAAAACTTAATGAAAATGAATTGGGCCTTCCTTTTATAAAAAAACAAAAAATATTAAAAACTGGTTATACAAGCCCAGAAAAAAAATCGCCATTTTCCCTTCCACAAGGGCATTCAGCAAAAGTAAGTTTAAATGAAGAAGAGAGCTTTGAAAGATTTTATGATTTATTGAAAAAAATTTCTCCAGAAAAATTAAAAAACCAAAAGGAAAAAGAAAAAATCATAAATTCATTAAAATCGCAAATGATATTCAAAAACTATATAGATGCTGAGGTTAAATTGAAATTAACACGTGGGAAAATAAAAATAATCCTCAAAAAATAATTTTTTTATTTATTTCAAATCAAAAAAAATTGACTAAATTTATTCAAAAAGCTAAAATAAAAACGTGAAAAATTTTTTTTACGCATTTATTTTTTTAACATTTTGTTATGTTATGTTAAATGCAAGCACAAAAACCAGTTCATCTACAAATCCTGAATCTTTTAAATTAGATAATGGATTAACTGTTATTCTTTCTCCAATAGATAATATTCAAGCAACCTGTGTTTTAATCTATCATATAGCAGGAGTAAGAGACGATCCTTCAGAAATAAAAGGAGCTTCATATTTATATCAAAATTTAATGCTTATGGGCACCAGGAATTTAGAACCCTATGAACGCTTTTTCTTTGTGCAAAAAAATGGTGGGACAAGTGATGAAAGGATAAATTTTGACAACTCTATATTCTATCAAATCATACCTGATCACCAGATCGATAATGCATTATGGATCGAAAGCGAAAGAATAAATTCATTAATCATATCAGATAGAATTATAAATATTCAAAAAAATAATATTTACAAAAAAATTTATAGATTAATGAATTCAGATATATACTTTAAATCATCAACATGGGTTAAATCGAAAATATTTGAGGCAACTACTTATCAAACCCCTATATATGGAAATTTGGAAATAATAAGAAGTTTTGATAATTTAAGTATAAAAAAAATTTACAATAATTTCAGAAATCCTTCTAAAATAATAATGGTCATATGCGGAAAATTTAACTCAAAAAGGGTGAAAAAAACTATTAAGAAGCTCTTTTCATACTCATTTGCAAAAAAGAAAACAATAAAAAGAAAATACACTCCCATAAAACCAGGAAAGAAATTTACATACAAAAATTGGATTATTGATAATATCCATCAAAATTTCTCAATATACGGAATAAGAGCTCCATCTAAATTGAGTTTCGATTACCTTTATTTTGATTTTATAAGATACTACCTTGTTGACCCAAGAATCTCAGAATTGACAAAAATAATGAATATAAAATATAAACTTGATATAAACATAAAGCATGAATATACAGACAATATTGAATCAAATGCTCTAATAATTACAATGTCTTCTCCAAAAAGAATTAATCTTGAAAGAGCAAAATTCCTTTTAAATACAAAACTTAAATCACTTATAAACTTTCGCATTTCAAGCTCAAACTTTAAAGCCCTAAAGTCTTTAATAGAAATAGATTTTATGAAAAATATTACAAAACTTGAAAAAAGGAGCATTATGTTAGCTGAAAATTTCCATCTGTTTGGGAATTTGAATATAGAAGAGACTTATTTAAAAAGATTAAAAAGAGCCACCTCATATGATATTTTACGAATCTGCAGAAAATACCTATCAAAAAATAACAGAGTGATTTTAAATGTCTACAAAAAATAATAAATTTAAGAGAAACACAATTATTTTAGTTGCATTCCTTTCGTTCTTTTTTTATCTTAAAGCAGACCAAAATATAGTCAACCTGACAAGTTCAAAAGGTTTAAAAATAAAAATAATAAAAGATTCCAGTTTGAATTTTGCCCACGCTGAAATTTTAATATTCTATAAAAAAAAAATAAAAAACCCGGCAATTCTATATCTTACAATAGAAAATATTTTCAACAAATATGTGAATAGATCAGAGTCAAAAATTCTAAGTAACCTGAAAAAATTAGGAAACGACTTTGAAATAATAAACAGGCCTGATTTCATTAAGATTAAAATAAATTTTCTTCCAGATAAAATCGCATTATTCGTCAACTTTTTAAAATCTCTGTATAGTTATAGAGCGTTTACATTAGAAAAATTTAATAGAAGCGTCTCAAATTTTTGGAGATATTTTTTCAATAACAAAGATTGGGAAAAGAAAATTGTTTTTCAGCTCGCCTATAACAAACTATTTTCAGGACATTTAATGGGAGATACTATAATAACTCAAAAATCATTAAAACAAACATATCTCCCTCAATTACAACGATTTTATAATAACACATATAAATTAAACAACTCATTACTTATATTAAAGGGGAATTTAGATCCTTATATAATTTCTGAATTACTTGAAGAAAAGTTTAAATCATATAAAAAAGAAAAAAAATTACTTTATAAAGAAATAAAATTACAAACAAACAAACAAAAACAAATAATTATCCTAGATATAAGCAAAAATGTATTACCTGTTGTTTACAGATTCAAAGTAATACCTTCATTAAAAAGCAAAGATCACATCACTTACCGTATAATCAATAATATATTATTTGGGTTCCCAGGTGGTAAAATATTCAGAAATTCCCTTTATTTCGGAATTAGAAACCTTAAAATTAGTTCTGAAATAATAAACCATAAAGATGTTTCAATCATTTGTAATACAATAAGATTGAATTTTAAAGATATTGAAAAATTGATTTTTTTAGAAGAAAGTGAAAAAAAGAAATTAAAGATAATGAAAGTAGGAAGAAATGATTACCTTAATTCATTAAATTATTTTTATGGGAAATTGAAAATTGACTCTGAAAAATTTGATAATGACGTTCAGATTGAAATAGATAAAAGCTTGTATAATTTAAAAAATAATTATTTTAAGAAGCTTCCTGTAAAATTTGATAATATTATTCACTATGTAAGTCTAAACGAATTAAATCAAACAATAAGTAATTCTATAACATTTAAGAACACACGTAGAAATTTCACATCTGAACTTATTATAATTGTTGGAAACACAAAACAAATCCTCAGGTATTTTACTGTACTTAAACCTGAAAAAATTAAATTCATCGCAAAATAAAACTTCACGCCCCATAATCAAAAAAGCAACCTAATAATCAGTAAAAGCATACACTTCTATTGACTTGATATGATAAAAAAATTATAATCTGAACATGAAAAAGTGGGTTTATATTAAAGATATTTCAAAATTTGTTGGAGAAGAAGTACTAATTAAAGGTTGGGTTTACAATAAACGAGATGTAGGAAGAATAAAGTTCATTCTTGTACGAGACGGGACTGGAATTATTCAATCTACAATATGGTCCAAAGACCCAGATTGTCCAATATTTAAAAAATTTGAAAATCTAACCCAGGAATCAAGTTTGAAAGTTTCTGGAAAAGTAAAAAAGGATGAGAGAGCACATGGAGGCTATGAATTAGAGATAACTGATTTTGAAATCATCCAGATTGCTGAAGAATACCCAATAAGCAAAAAAACCCACGGCACAGCTTTTTTAATGGAAAACAGGCATTTATGGCTTCGTTCTATTAAACAAACAGCTATCTTAAAAATAAGAGCTTCTATTATAAAATCCATACGTGATTTTATGGACAAAGAGGGCTTTATTTTAACAGATTCACCTATTTTAACTACAAATGCTGCAGAAGGAACAACAACACTCTTTGAAACATCTTATTTCGATGAAAAAGCATATTTATCTCAAAGTGGGCAATTATATGCTGAAGCGAGTGCATTGGCTCTAGCAAAAACCTATACTTTTGGCCCAACCTTTAGAGCTGAAAAATCCAAAACAAGAAGGCATTTAATTGAATTCTGGATGATGGAACCGGAATGGGCTTATGCTGAGCTGGATGACGTCTTCATTTTAGCTCAGAACTTACTTATTTATATTGTAGAAAGGGTTTTAGAAAAAAGATCAGAAGAATTAAAAATATTAGAAAGAGATATAAAACCTTTGGAGGAAATAAAAGCCCCTTTTCCAAAAATAAAATACGATGAAGCATTTGAGATACTCAAAAAATCAGGAAAATCTAAAACTCCATATGGAAATGATTTCGGAGGAACAGATGAAACAATAATTTCTGAAAAATTCAATAAACCTCTTGCCATAACCCATTATCCTGCTAATATTAAAGCATTTTATATGCAGCCTGACCAAAACGATCACAACAAGGTTCTTTGTATGGATATCTTAGCACCAGAAGGATATGGAGAAATTATTGGAGGCAGTCAGAGAATACATGATCTTGATCTGCTTTTGAAGAAAATCAATAAACATAAATTACCTAAAGATGCTTTTAAATGGTATATTGATCTTAGAAGGTATGGCTCTGTACCGCATTCTGGTTTTGGACTTGGAGTAGAAAGAACTGTTGCATGGATCTGTCATTTACCTCATATTAGAGAAACAATCCCCTTCCCAAGAATGCTCTACAATTTATATCCATAGAAATAAAAATCAAGATTAAAACATATAAATAGCTTACTGATATTAAAAATTACTCTTCAGCAAATATCTTCATCCATGAATCAACTTCCTTCTCAGATATCTCAATATTTATTCTTTTCTTCAGTTTCTCTTTTTTCCCATTTATATGATACACTCGTTTTAATTCAAAATAAAACTCAATTGAATTTATGGTTCTTGCACCTTTTTTCTTTGCAAAAGATTTTAATTCCCTGTCAGATGAAACTAAAATAACATCTTTGAAATTACTATACTTATTCATAATCTTTTTTATTTCATCATCAGCAGAATCACCATATTTAGGGTATCTTATAGTAAATTTGTTTTTTAAAGATTCCCTATTTAAAGTTATATCAGGTTCACCATCAAAAACAACTATAATATTATTGTTCTTAACTTCCTGGTATTTCTTTAATATATAAATTATCTTTTGTCTTGAATCTTTATCATCAAGAGAAATATCAGGCGAAGATCCAATCAAATTATTTCCATCTATAATATAAGGCATTATAATCTAAAAAATTCACGATGTTTTATGCTCATTATTCCCTCACCCTGGAGGCCAACCCATTTTTCTCCCTCCTATAAGATGCAGATGAAGGTGAAAAACTTCCTGGCCTGCTTCCTTCTCTGTATTTATAACAAATCTGTAACTATGAATATCTAATGTTTTTGCAACCTTATTTCCAACCAAGAACAAATCTCCTATTAAATCCTTATCCTTAACCTTTTTTATTGAATCATAATGTTTTTTAGGAATAATTATAACATGAACTGGTGCTACAGGGTTAATATCTTTAAAAGCAACGATCCTCTCATCTTCATATAAAAATTCAGTGTTTAATTTTTTGGAAGCAATTTTACAAAAGATACACTCATTCATTATTCACCTCTTTATCAATTTAATATCTGCTCCTAACTGATTTAGCTTTTCAGGCATATTTTCATATCCTCTAAAAAGCTGGTATGAATTTTCTACAATTGTCTCTCCTTTAGCAATTAGCCCACCAAGAAGTAAGGAAGCAGAAGCTCTCAAATCAGTAGATTTAATAACCTTCCCTCTTAATTCTGTTTTCCCTTTTATTATTGCAGTATTACCTTTAATCTCTATATTCGCGCCAAGCTTATTTAATTCACTAACATGTTTAAATCTTTTGTTAAAAATATTTTCTTGTATCCTAGAAACACCTTTTGCCTGTGTAAGAAGCGCGGTTAATTGCGCCTGAAGATCTGTAGGGAAGCCTGGGTACGGCTTTGTTTTAACATCAACTGGTAAAATATTACTTGCTGGAGTTACCTTTATCCTGTTTTCATCAATAACAATTTTAATGCCCATATTTTTAAGCACATTTAGTAAACTTTTTATATGTTCAGGAATTGCATTCTCTACAACAATTTCATTACCAAAAAGGCATCCAGCGATTACATATGTGCCCATTTCGATTCTATCTGGAATCACTTTATGTTTTGAACCCTTAAGAGTTGTTTTCCCTTTTATAATTAATGAATCATTCTCTTCTCGCTTTATATCTGCCCCCATATTCGATAAGAGATTTATTAAATCAGATATTTCAGGTTCAAGAGCACAATTTGTAAGAATTGTCTCACCTTCAGCGAGTGTGGCTGCCATCAATAAATTCTCTGTACCAGTAACACTTTTATTTGGAAAAGTGTACTCAATTCCATTTAATTTATTCGACTCTGCAATTATATATCCATTTTCTATATTGATAGTGGCACCCATTTTTCTTAAACCTTGCAAATGAAAATCGATTTTTCTGTCTCCAATCGGGCATCCACCAGGTAAAGAGACTTTAGCATATCCATTTCTTGCAATTAAAGGACCTAAAATTAAAATCGATGCTCTGGATGTTTCTACTATATCTTTTGTAACTAATCCTGATTTTAATGATGGTATCTTGACCTTTATTCTATTACTGACAAACTCTCCTTCAGCCCCAATGTTTTCGAGAGCTTTAAACATAACTTTTATATCTTCAACTTCTGGCACTCCCTCAAATTCAAACCCATCCGAACTTAAAATAACTGCTGCTAATTCAGGAAGAGCTGCATTCTTAGCTCCTGAAATCTTTACACTACCTGAAAGTTTTTTTCCTCCATTAATTACAATTGCCATATTATACATAGATTCATATTATAT
The DNA here is from genome assembly GCA_030612495.1 of Candidatus Aminicenantota bacterium. Lineage (GTDB taxonomy): Bacteria > Acidobacteriota > Aminicenantia > UBA2199 > UBA2199 > JAUWNT01. The sequence continues at coordinate 278 of JAUWNT010000084.1, read as the reverse complement.
AAATAATTTGACATATTTTCAAGCAATTCGAAGGTCTATATCTATATTTACACCCCAAAATGTAAAAAAAGAGGAGGGGAACCCCCTCCTCTTTTTAAATCAGGTCAGAATTAACTAAAAGGAAGTTTAATGTTTACTTAATTGCTTTTCTATTGCCTCTCTTTTGTTGAAATCCTCTTTTCATTCTCATTCGTCTCATTCCATCTTTAATAGATTCGATTTTCTTGATCTGCTCAGGAGTTAATAAATCTCTTAAATCCAGCAAATAATTAATATTC
>JAUWNT010000075.1 GCA_030612495.1 Candidatus Aminicenantota bacterium | reverse complement strand
GAAAGAATCAGGCATATTTTAAAAAAAGAGGGTCTTGTTGATGTTCAGGATGAAGATAAAGCGGATCTTATAATTATTAATACCTGTGCTGTTAGAGAGAAACCTCAACAAAAGGTTTTTTCATATGTAGGTCGTATTGAGAAAGGGAAAAAGGTTGTTATTGCAGGTTGTGTTGCACAGTCTGAAGGTCTTAATTTATTAAAAAAAAATAAAAGAATCAATTTTGTTGTCGGGACTCATCAGTATTATAAGGCTGATTCGATTTTTGAAAATTACCTTAAAAAAGATAGAAAGGGAGTTGATGTAGAATTCTCAAGAGAGTGGGAAGAGCTAATTCCTGATATTAATACAAGAGAGAGTAAGGTTTATGGTTATATTTCAATTATGGAGGGGTGTAACAATTTTTGCTCTTATTGCATAGTTCCATTTACAAGAGGTAGGGAAAAATATAGGGCTTTTAAAGATATAATAACAGAAGCAGAGTATCTTTCATCTAATGGTTATAAAGAAATTATTCTTCTGGGACAGAATGTGAATAGCTGGGAGGATAAAAAAGAGGGAATGAAATTTGTTGATCTTTTAAGTTATATTGCCACTAATATTAATGTTAAATGGATAAGATTTATAACATCATATCCCGGGTATTATGATAATGACTTGATTGAGGTAATGGCTAAACATAGAAGCATTGCCAGACATATACACTTTCCAGTGCAATCTGGTTCAACAAGAATTTTAAAAAAGATGAACAGAACATATACAAGAGAGCAGTATTTAAAAATGATCTTTGATTTTAAAAAAAATCTTCCGGATATCAAATTTAGTTCTGATTTTATTGTTGGATTTCCATCTGAAAATGAAAATGATTTTGATTTAACTCTTTCATTAATTCGTAAAGTGGAATATGAGTCAATATTTTCTTTTATTTATTCTCCAAGAAAATATACAAAGGCATTGTTGCTAAAAGATGATTTAGATATAAAAGTTAAAAAGCAGAGGCTCTACAAATTGCAGGAACTTCAAAGAGATATACAGTTAGAAAATAATAAAAAGTTGATTGGGAAAACAGTAGAGGCTCTTATAGTTAAGAGGAATCCTAAAAAAATAGATGAAGTTATTGCAAGAACTGAGAGTTATAGAGTTGTAAATTTTGAATCAGATGCAAAACCTGGAGAATTCAAGAAAATTTTAATAGAAAATGTAGGACCCTACTCTTTACGAGGAAAAGAAATATAAAAAAATATTGTACTACTTCATAGAGTAAGTAAATATATGCTAATGTTGTAAAGTTTGTTGGAAAACAATCTTTTATTCAATTGACATTATCTTGACTTTGGTTATAAATTGTGGTAAAAATACAGATTATTTTAGATCATACTTGAATATAGGATAAAAAATGTTTATTGATACAAACAAGATAAGTGAAAAAGGGCTGATTGTAAGTGATAGGGTTAATTTAGATGAAAACCTGTTAATTGAGGAGAATGGTTTTTTCCTTGATGATCTTAAATATCATATTTTGTTCAAACGAGATGGAGATCGAATTAAGGCTAAAGGTAATATTAAAACTCTTATTTCTCTAAGGTGTGTGAAATGCCTTGATGATTATGATTTAAAGGCGGATTCAAATTTTGATATTATTTTATTTCCTATAAACTTAGTGGAATATGAGAATAATTCTATAAGTTCAGATGAAATGGAATATATTTTTTATGAAGATAATAGAATTGATTTGATAAAAATTTTAATAGAACAGATAAATCTTTTTATTCCTTACAATCCAATTTGTAAACCTGATTGCAAAGGAATATGCCCCAATTGTGGTGTAAATTTAAACCATGGAAAATGCAAATGTGAAAATTCTTCTAAAGAGTTGAATTTTGTGTTTAATAAAATAAAGAGGTGAAATATGGCGCTCCCCAAAAGAAGACATTCTCATCGAAGAACACATATAAGAAGGTCTCATCATGCTTTAAAGATAAAGAGCTTGTCAGTTTGCCCTCAATGTAATGAGCCTAAACTCCCTCATAGAATTTGTAAGAATTGTGGTTATTATAATGGGAAACAAATCATCAAGGGAGAAGAAGATTAATTAATGGAGGGTATAAAAATAGCAGTTGATGCAATGGGTGGAGATCATGCACCTGGTGCAATAGTTGAAGGCAGTGTTGACTATTTGAAAGATGATAAAGATGTTTGTTTGGTTTTAGTTGGGAAAAAAAGATTAATCAAAAAGGAATTAAAGAAAAACAATTTTAATGATTTAGATAAAATTAAGGTTATTGCTGCTACTGAAGAAATATCAATGCGAGAACATTTTTTATCATATTGGAGAAAGAGAGAACAGACATCTATAAAAATGGCATTGGATTTAATAAAAAAGAAGGAAGCCCAGGCAATGGTTTCTGCTGGTAATACAGGTGCAATAATGGCCATTGCAAAGAATACGCTTGGTACTATAAGAAATATTGATAGGCCAGCTCTTGCTCTTATGATTCCGACCCTTAAAGGAAATTCTTTGATTATTGATGTTGGAGCAAATGTTGATTCAAAGCCAAGGAACCTGGTTCAATTTGCTTTAATGGGAAAGGTTTATCTAGAAAATGTTCAGGGAGTGAATAACCCGAAAATTGCTTTAATGAGTATTGGTGAGGAAGAAGCAAAAGGTAATGAATTGACGAGAACAACATATAATATATTAAAATCTCTTGATATTAATTTTATTGGTAATATAGAGGGTACAGATGCATATATTGGAGAAGCTGATTTGATAGTTACTGATGGATTTACTGGGAATGTGATATTAAAAGTTGCTGAAGGCGTGGTGAATGTTACAGCATCAATGTTAAAACGTGAAATTATGTCCAATCTGTTATCAAAAATCGGATTTTTCTTTTTAAGGAGTTCTTTTAAAAGATTGATGAAAAAATTTGATTATACGGAATATGGTGGTGCTTTACTTCTTGGTGTGAATGGTATTGTTATAATTGGTCATGGGAATTCAAATGCCAAAGCTGTTAAAAATGCGATATATTTAAGCAAAAAGTTTATTACAGAGAATGTTTTAGATAAAATTTCAAATGAAGTTGGAAAATACAAGAAAACTTTCAAGGAGTTAACTTATGTATGATTTATATGAAAATGCTATTGTAACCGGCTCTGCAAGGGGAATTGGAAAAGCTATCGCAATGAAACTGGCAAAAGAAGGGTTGAATATCGTTGTTTCTGATATTATGTACGATGAAGCGCAAAAAACAGCAAAAGAGTTAGAAAATTTTGGTATAAAAGCTATTGCAATTAAAACAGATATTTCAAAGATTGAAGATGTTGAAAATCTTATAAAAACTACTGTTAAAGAGTTAGGTACAGTTGATTTTTTAGTTAATAATGCAGGTGTAACAAGAGATAATCTGACGATAAGGATGTCTGAACAAGAGTGGGATATAGTACTAAATATTAATTTGAAAGGTACTTTTTTATGTTCCAAGTTTGCTGCAAGAGAGATGATGAAAAAGAGATTCGGAAGGATTGTTAATATTGCATCTATTAGTGGTATTCTTGGGACTGCGGGGCAGGCTAATTATGCCTCTTCAAAAGCTGGTGTTATTGCTCTGACAAAATGCTTTGCAAGGGAATATGGTGCAAGAAATATAACTGTAAATGCAATTGCTCCTGGTTTTATTCTTACTGAGATGACTGAACAGCTCTCGGAAACAGTAAAAGAAGGGTATATAACTCAAATACCTCTCAAAAGAGCGGGTACTCCCGATGATATAGCTGAAGTGGTTAGTTTTTTAATATCTCCTTCAGCTTCATATATTACAGGAACTGTAATTAATGTTTCTGGTGGACTTTTAATTTAAGTTTAGGAGGAAATAATGACAAAAGAAGAAATTTTAGAAAAAGTAAAAGGAGTTGTTACAGAGAAATTAAATGTAGGTGAAGATCAGGTTACAACCGATGCAAAATTTGTTGAAGATCTGGGTGCAGATTCTTTAGATCAGGTTGAATTGATCATGGCTTTGGAAGATGAATTTGAGCTAAAAATTCCTGAAGAAGAAGCTGAAAAATTAACAACTGTTGGTTCCGCTGTTGATTTTATAATGGCAGAAGTAAAATAAATTATGGATTTTGTAGGCAAGACAATTAATCTGAAAAGGGTAGTTGTCACTGGGTTGGGGATTATTTCGCCTGTAGGAAAAACAGTTGATGAGAGCTGGCAGAGTGCAAGAAATGGTGAAAGTGGAATAGTTAAAATTTCCAGGTTTGATGTTTCTGAGCACTATTCTAAAATTGCAGGTGAAATCAAGGGTTATGATCCTTTAAATTATTTTGATAAAAAGGAAGTAAGAAAACTCGATAAATTTATTCAATTTGCAATGATTGCAGCAGATGAAGCTGTTAAAGATTCTGGAATAAAGACAGATAATTCAGAAGGTGAAAGGATTGGAGTTTACATTGGCTCAGGAATAGGCGGGATATCTACGATTGAAGCAAATACTGAAATGCTATTAAAAAGAGGGCCTGCAAGGATTTCTCCCTTTTTTATAACAGGTTCAATTGCAAACCTTGCATCTGGTCAAGTGTCTATAAAGTATGGTTTTAAGGGCCCGAATCTCGCTAATGTTACTGCATGTGCAACTAGCACTCATTCAATTGGAGAATCATTAAGAATAATTCAAATGGGTGATGCTGATGTTATGGTTGTTGGTGGTGCAGAATCTCCGATAACTCCTTTAGCTATGGCTGGATTTTCTGTGATGAGAGCATTATCTACAAGAAATGATGAGCCGGAAAAAGCCAGCCGTCCATTTGATAAAGAGAGAGATGGTTTTATTGTTGCTGAAGGCGGAGCAATTATTGTACTTGAGGAATTAGAGCATGCAATTAAGAGAGGAGCTAAGATATATGCAGAAATAGTAGGTTATGGTTGTGCTGGAGATGCCTATCATGTAACAGCTCCTGACCCAACAGCAGATGGTGCTTACAGGACTATGAAAATGGCTATTGACGATGCAGAGATTAAACCAGAAGAAATTGGTTATATAAATGCACATGGTACATCTACTCCTTTTAATGACAAATATGAAACTTTAGCAGTAAAAAAATTATTTGGAGATAATGCTTATAAGATCAATATAAGTTCCACAAAATCAATTACAGGTCATATGCTTGGAGCAACTGGTGGAGCGGAAGCTATATTTACTGTTCTTTCAATTTATAATTCATTTATTCCGCCCACGATAAATTATGAGGTTCCTGATGAGGATTGTGATTTGAATTATACTCCGAATAAAGGGGTTGTAAAAGAGTTAAAATATGCTTTGTCAAATTCTTTTGGGTTTGGCGGAACAAATGGCTCTCTTCTTTTTAAAAAATTTGAAAAAAAATAAATGATGATACTTAGACTCGATGTTTTTGGTCTATGATGTAAATTATTTTAAAATCAAAAAGTTGTATATGCGCAGGTTGGTTTCTCTGTCTCTTCTATAAGAGGGGAATCTTTTATCGCAAAATGTACAAATTTTTGAATAAGTGATTTTTTCATCTATTATACCTGATTTTTTTAAAGAATAAGATATTCCCCTTTTTATATCCATAAGGTATCTTTCTTTTTTATTGGCAAAGAAAATTTTGTTCCTATATTTTTTATCCTTAAATTTTGTGTAAATATTCTGATCAACCTCATAACAATCTTTTTCTATTGAGGGGCCAAAAAAGAAATTAAGGTTTCCACGTTTAATTGATTTGTTTTTAAGTAATTCAATTAAATTCAATTCAATCTCTTTATACAATCCCCTCCACCCAATATGAATAATACCTCCATAAGAATATATGTCATCCCAGAAGAAAAGTGGAATGCAGTCAGCGGTTTTTATGATTGCAATTTTGTTCTTTTGATCAAGGATTATTCCATCGCCTTTATTCCCGTACTCTACTTGAGAAGATTGAAAAATTATATTTGAGTGTATTTGTTCTAATTCAATTAGATCGCTGTGGTTAAAATAAATTGAAAGATCATGAAGATTAAAGTTCTTTTCTGTATATCCAAAAGCTATGTTTTTGTTTTCAAAAAAGTTTACAAAACTATCATTAATCTTTTTTCTTAGAAAATCAATTTTCAATTTTATCTATTATTCATAAACCTCAAATTGTTATTTTTTTCTGTAAGATTTTGAGGATGAACTAGAACGTGTTGAAGAGCTTCTATATGAGCTTTTTGAATAAGAACGAGAAGGTTGGGAATAGGATCTATGAGAATATGATTTTGTGGAAGGTTTTGAATAAGTTTTATATGATGAGGAATATTTTTTAGTTGATGATGAATAATATGAAGGAGATGAAGATCTATATCTATTAGTGTTGTAGGATTTATAGGAACTTTTATATGAGGGTTTTGAATAAGTTTTATATGATGAGTAATATCTTTTAGTTTTGTATGTTGGTTTTGAGCTATATTTGTATGAAGAGGAGTAGTATCTATTATTTGTTGGATATGATTGAGAAGTATATTTTTTTGTAGATTTATATGTGTGTGAATTATATGATTTGTTAGAATATTTAGGTGAATATGAAGACCTATAACTGGCTACTTTTCCCCTTTTTGATGAAGCGTAATATGAGGAGGTGGTATTTGCTCTTTTAGAACTTGATGAATATTTGCTTGATGAAAGATATGAAGGTCCTTGCTTTTTCTTCTTTACTTTATATTTTTTTGAGCTTGAGCTTTTTGAAGATGAAGCAGAGGATTTTTTTGATTTTGAAGATGATTTATATTTATATGTTGAGCTCTTTTTTTTAATTTTTGGTTCTGGGGAATATTTATAAGTTGATTTTTTATCTGTTTTAAAGGTTCCATAAGTTTTATTAGAGCTTTTTTTGTAAGTTACTTTCTTTGTTTTATGAGAGGCTGAATATTTAAAAGTTTTAGCTTTTGAACTTGAGGTTCCTGAGTATTTATAAACAATATTTTTATTTTTGTTTACTTTTGAGACGCCAGGATAAGATTTGATTACTTTATATTTATTTGTTGATACTATACCGCTTCTTTTATAAACAACAGATTTGCCTTTTGCATTTATCACAGAGACTTTGGAAATATGAGGTCTCACTCTTGGAGATATCCCTTTGTATGCCAAAGTGCCTTTTGAAATAGAGTTTGATTTTATTGCAATCCTGCTAATCCTTGGTGCATGTAAATGATTTTTTCTTATAATGATCGTTGACCTTGAATGAAATGGAAACCCATTACGGTAGCGATAATTCCTATTCCATCTTCCATTTATTACTATAACTGGTCTGTTGTAATAACTTAAAGGGCACCAACCATAATAATAGTCATTCCAACCCCAGGAAACCCACGCAGGAGACCATCTGTATCCAGGTATCCAATACCAGCCGTCAATAGTGCTCCAATGCCATCTTCCATAATGGGAAGTATACCATCCCCATGGATTATATGAGGTCCATACATTACCATAATGAGGGTTCCATATCCATCTTCCATTATAATATGGCCTCCATGATCTGCTTATATTGTAAGGCATCCATGTGTATGAGTTATAAGTGTTGTTATATCTCCATCTACCATTACGTGACAACTCATATTCATAATCTTCATACCCTGCTTCAAGATACCTTGAAGAAGCGTAGCGAGAATAGTTAGTCGAGTTATTTCTTTTTTGATTCCAAATATCAAAATCATCTTTTTCAGAAGAGTAGAAGTAAAAAGGTCTCTCTTTAACTTTTCCATTATACATTACAATTTTCTGGTTTGTTCTTACATTTCGTGTATAATCATCTCCAGCTACTTCAGCAATACCTTTATAAACATAGATTTCTGTATTTCCCTGTTGATTAACATTTATTCTATATAAACCTTTGTTTAATAGAAAAATTCCACAATCAGGAGTTTGGATCTCAATATCCTTATCATAGTCTAGATTTGCAATATCAAGATAAATACCGCCATTATTTAATCTAAAGCTCATATTGGTTGTTCTTAATTCTGGAGCCTTTTCAGCAGTTACATTTGTATCATAGTCCAATCTTAAATAATTCAATCTTCCTAAGTAAATTTCTAATCTCCCATCTGTTGTCCCAATTGCATCCTTTTCAAATATTGGAAGGTTAATTGTTGCTTCTTCGATTCCTTCATCATAACTACGTTTGACAAATGTTTCACCTTGAGTATATTTTACCCGTAAAACCTTAGCCTTGTCATAATATTTTGCTTCAGAAACCTTTTGGTTGGAATAATCAGAATATATGAATAAACTTAAAAAGCATAAGCTTAAAATCAATACAATAAATTTTTTCATTTTTTCCTCCTACTATATGGTAGCAAGTTTAATGCCAACTAAAATGGAGATAAAGTGTCATGTTTTTAGGACATTTTATCTATTTATGTCCTATTTTTGAGACAGTTTCAGGAAAAGGCAAATTAATAATTTTAATTTAATAACTTTTTATGATTTGAGTTTTGTTTATATATAGTTTATTAAGATTTTGGTTTAGGTGCATCAACAGGGCAAACCTCTGCACATGCTCCACAATCAGTACATAGTTCTGCATCTATCACATAAATTTCATCTCCCATTGATATTGCTTCAACAGGGCACTCACTCTCGCAAGCTCCACAGCTAATGCATGTGTCTTCAATATGATATGCCATAATTCCTCCTATAAAACGTAATATTTTAATTAAAAAAAGGCTTTTTGTCAACAAAAAGTAATATACTGTCATTTAAAATTTAAAAGTGCACTCTTTTTTGCAGATTTAAGTTTTAAAAGTGCACTCCTGTTTTTTTGTGTTTTAAATATTTATTTTTATAAAAATAAAAAATTTTGTGGGAATGTGGAAAAGCTGAAAGCTTTTCCAAAGAGGTGTGGGAATTTGTGGAAAACTTGGTTTTTAGTTTTCCATAATTTCCACAGCAGTGTCATTTCCACGAAACATCTTCAATAAGAATTAGATATGATTACAGCTTTAAAGGAGGATATAATCATGTCTCAAATTCACAAAAAATTTACAGATGATCAAGTAAAGGAGCTTTTCAAGAAGTACTTAAGCAAAGAGATTGAAAGAAAGTATATTCAAGTAATTCTTGGTATTAAGAGGAGAAGATTTTTTGAACTAATTAAGAGGTATAAAAAAGATAGTGAAAAGTTTACTGTTAAATATAAAAGAAGAGGAAGCAACAGGAAAATATCAAAGGATATTGAGGATATTATTTTTAAAGAGTTATCCATAGATAAAGAGATTATAGATAATAAAAAAACACCCACAAAAACATATAACTACAGCTTCATTAAAAGAAGACTGGTAAATGAATATAATAAAACGGTGTCACTGCCGACTATAATTAATAGAGCAAAAAAGAACGATTTTTATATCCCTAAAAAAAGAAAAAAAATTCACGATAGAGAGGTTTTGACAAACTATCCTGGAGAACTAATTCAGCATGACTCCTCTTATCATCTGTGGGCTCCTGATGCAAATGAAAAATGGTACCTGATAACTTCTATAGATGATTATAGCCGACTTATTATATATGCAACGCTGGTAAAAAGAGAAACCAGTTTTACTCACATTAAAGCTCTTGAATCTGTTTTCTTAAAATATGGCTTCCCCTATTGCTATTATGTTGACTGCCATTCGATATTTAGATTTGTTCAGGGCAGAGATTCCTTTTGGAGAAAGCATCATAAATTAACTGATGAAGTAACTCCCCAATGGAAACAAATCCTGAATGAGTGTGGCGTAAAACTTACTTATGCTCTATCACCACAAGCAAAAGGAAAAATTGAAAGACCCTATCAGTGGTTACAAGATAATCTCGTAAGAATATGCGTAAGAGAAAATATTAGAAACATTAAGGATGGACAACTAATATTAAATAGGGAAATACGCCGCTATAATTACAGGCAGGTTCATTCTACAACTAAAGAAATTCCTCATCTTAGATTTAATAATGCTGTTAATGGAAACAAATCTCTTTTTAGACCTTTTAAAGTAATGTATCCTTTTAAATCTACAAAAGATATATTTTGTTACAGAGCAAAGAGGACTAGTGATGCTTATAGAAAAATATCATTCATGACTTTAAAATTAAGAGTGAACAAAGTTAACCCCAGAGATGAAATCACCCTAAGAATTTATCCCCTAGAAAATGGGATTTCTGAGATAAGATTCTGGAAAAAAAATGAACTTGTTGATGTTCAAAAAATTAAAAACTCAGAATTTAAAGGAGTGCACTTTTAAAACTTAAACAGTGCACTTTTAAATTTTAGCTAACA
>JAUWNT010000097.1 GCA_030612495.1 Candidatus Aminicenantota bacterium | reverse complement strand
CTTTTTTAACTCTATTCTCCAATCGTTATTTACAACTATATCTGAAAAACCTTTTTCTTTATTTAAATAATTAAAAAATGATATATTTAAATTGTATTTATTCTTAAAAAAAATATATTTTTCTAAAAAGTAATCTCCAATGGTTAAGATAAACAAAAAAAGTATAAAAAGTATATGACCATTTAAATATCTATAATTTATAAAAAAGATTAATAAAGTTGAAATTATTACAGCAAAAAAATAAATAGAATAATAGAAAAAGTCAATTAAAAACTTTTTATAAGAAAAACTAAAAAACATAAAAACATCTTTTATATCATTCATTATCTTAGCTTTATACTTATTAAACTAATCAATGTAAATATAATTGCAATTATCCAGAATCTAACAACAATCTTAGGTTCTCCCACACCAAGAAACTGATATGTGTGATGAATGGGAGCCCTATAAAAAATCCTCCTTTTAAATAATTTAATTCCTATATAATCCTGAATAAAAACAGATAAAAATTCAATCACAAAAACTCCACCAGCAATCAAAAAGAGTAACTCCTTTTTCAGCAAAATAGCAGTGGTTGCTATTATTCCACCTAAAAAAAGTGAACCTGTGTCTCCCATAAATATTTCAGCAGGGTACGCATTAAACCATAAAAAAGCTGCAAGAGCTCCGATTAAAGCAGACATGGCTATTACCAATTCACCTGAACCATTTATATATGGGAATAATAAATAATCCGCTGCTTTTAAATTACCCAAAATATAAGCAAAAGCAGCATAAACTAAAGCTAACAATGCTACAGGAACAGTTGCAAGACCATCTAACCCATCTGCAAAATTTATTGAATTCGAAATTCCAATAATAACCAGAATTATAAATGGATAATAAAAATAAGATAAATCAATTACTGGATTTTTTATAAAAGGAACGAATAGCTCTGTTATTATATCCTTTGGAAATGGAGATGAATTTTGAGATAATACAAGTAAAGCCAGAATTAATCCAAATAGAGCCTGAAAAAAAAGTTTCAAACCCCTACTCATGCCTAAGTCTACAGAGCCTCTTACATTTTTTAAATAATCATCAAAAAACCCAAGAGCTGTAAACCAGAAACCTGCAAATAGTATAACCTTTATGAAAAAGTTATTTAAATTTCCCCACAACAATACTGAAGCTAAAAATGAAATAAAGATGATTAACCCACCCATTGTTGGTGTGCCAATTTTATTTTTTGATGAAATACCTTCATAATCTCTTGCTTTATCTCTAAAATTTAATTGATATATTATATTTATTAATTTCTTACCAAAAAAAACTCCTATTAAAAAAGATGTTAATATTGCCATTAAAGACCTGAACGATATATAAGAAACGAGCCTTTGACCAGGGATAGAGGAGAATAATTCTAAAAACCATAGTACCATACTATTCAATCTCCTTATGAATTTTCTTAATAATTGTCTGCATTTTAAACTCAGGTAATAAATTATTAGATGTAATCAAAATTTTGTCAATCTCTTTTTTTGTTTCATTCGGAGATAATATTTTTCTTTTATAAAACTTATAAAGCAACTCAAGTAATTCTTCGCGTAAAAGCGAATTGCTGCACAAATAAAACTTTTTCAAATATTTCAATTCTTCTCTGTCTCCATGAGTAGCTATTAGCCTTAAATAAGATATATTCTCTTCAATTGTAGATTTTTTTAATCTTGTGTGAATCATATCTCTAAAATAATCATATTCATCAGTAGAAGTAATATTCTTAGTCAAATAATCAATAGCTGCAACCCTTACTTCATAATAAGAATCAGAAAGCATTTTTTTCATCAATTCTTTTATTTCCATATCCCAGGCATTTAATGCTCCAAATGAAATTAAGCTATTGCGTTTAATGAACCCATTCTCCTTTTTAGATTTTAAAATCTCAATAAGGTAATCTGCTTTAGTTTCATCCTTAAACAATCCAATTAATTTAATTCCAACATTTCTAATTTCCCATTTTTTATTTGATAAATATATATTGATTTTATAAAAGTAATCTTCCTTAAATTCATCTGGTTTTTTTGAAACCTTTTCTAAAAAATTAAATGGAGATAACATTGATATAGGAATATTATTCTTCTTTTTTAACAATTTCTTTTTAAAAATCAAAATCTCCGTATTTTTTAACATTAAAGAAGATAAAAAGTATATCGAAATACCAATAAATGATAAAGATATAATCAAAACAATATTTTCAATAACTCTGGAACTGAAATTAATTTGATTAAAAATAAACTTTGCCTCAACTAGCACAATAACCATAAATATAGATGCTAAAATTGTCCTGAAAAATGAGAGAGAAATTTCTTTATACTTTATAAATATACCTTCTTTTCTTAAACAATTCTTTAAAACAACAACTCTAATAAATGAAAAAAGAATAAAAGAAATTGACGTTGCAAGTGCAAGCCCTGCAAACTTCAAGGAAGTGGAAACTAAATAAATTGATAAACCTACATTTGTTAAAAGCATAAAAAAATTCAATATCATTGAAGTTTTAATATCCATTCTTGCAGAAAATATTCTTGTTGTAAGAGAATGTATTCCCCACCCTATTAAACCAATTGAATAAAACTTAAGAGCAATAGAGGTGTTATGAACCATAAAAATATTAAACTTCCCTCTCTCGAAAATTAATGAAACAATTGGATCTGAAAGAAGAATCATTAAAATTGAAACTGGAGTTAATAGGAATAAATTGGTTTTTATACCATCTAAAAATAGCTTTTTTGCTCTATCTTTATCAAACAATGCGATTTTATCTGAAAACTCTTTTAATATAACACTATTAATTGCCTGTGAAATAAATGAAAAAGGTAATCTGAAAATTATTATAGAGAAATGAAGATATGCAATTGATCCTATTTTTAAGCCAGAAGCAAGAAATTTATCAACTATCTCAGATGTTTTTGAAAGAAACACATCAATTGAAATAGGCCATAATTGAGAATAATATTTTTTATTTGTCTGTGTGTTGAAACTTATATGAGGCTTGTACGAGAATTGTAAAGATTTATTCTTGAATATCCTGGTAACAAATGGAATTAAAATCAAAATTTGCATTAATCCACCCAATAATACACCTAAAGCAAGCGAATAAATACCAATAACAGAGTAAAACACCAATATTCCTATTATTGTACCTATAGAGAAAAAAACCGCAGAAGATTCAGCTATTCCAAATCTATTAAATGCCTTTAAATATGTTGCTAAAACTGCAGCTATAGTCACTAAAAATAGATAAGGAAACAGCAACCTTGTCATATTGACTGTTTCATGCATCATTCCCTTTTCGACAAATGAGGGGCATATGGTTTTCAAAATTACTGGTGCAAGAATAATACCAATAATTGTAAATATAAAAGATAACAAAATAGTTACATTTATAATTGAAGAAGCGTGTTCCCACGTTTTCTTGCGAGAACTCCTATGAAAAATTCTTTGAAAAATCGGAAGAAATGCATTTTCCAAAGCATTCTCTGCTACAATACGGCGCATAAAATTAGAAATAGTAAGCCCTATAACAAAAATATCCGTAGCTCTACCAGCTCCGAAAATAGCAGCTATGACCATTTCTCTTAAAAAACCCCCTACTCTAGAAACAATTATTCCAAAAGAAGAACCCATTATTTTTGAAGATGTTGATTTTTCAAAATCAATCGTTTCAACTTTTTCAAAATAGCTTTTTAAAAAGTAAGTCTTATCTCCAATTTCTAAGCTATCACCCTCTTTAATTTCAATCCATTCATTTACATCTTGTCCATTTAAGAATATTTTACCTTTGATTCTTTTTAAAATTAGTTTATCTCCATTTGTTAAGTTTCTTATTGTAAACAAAACATCATCATCATTTGTTTCAAGATAAACATCACTCAAAAAAGAATTACCAAAAGTAGTTGAATCAAAAATCAATTCATAGCTCTTTTCAGTATCCTCAGATTGTAAATAAAAAACCTTAATTTGTTTTTCCTTTGCTCTCTCTCCTCCTAAAACAATCTGCTCAATCTCTTTAAGTATCAATTCTGAACTATTCTGTTTTTCTCCTTCTTTTAAATGTTTTCTCATATTAAAGAGATGATTACCCTCGAATAAAGTCTCTTTTATTGTATTTAGGAGGTCTTTTTCTGGGATGTAAATAGTTTGTTTATTACCTTTATTGAGAACCTCCTCATATACAACCCTTGCACCACCCATTTTTTTTACTTCATTAGCATTCAATATCTGATGGTCACCTGGAAGGTCTATCTTCGGGATAAGTATAGAAGGAATTCCAAGTGTGGTAATTTCTTTTATAGTTCCAGCACCAGCCCTTGAAACTATAAGATCAGTAATGGAGTATATCTCATCTATATTACTAAAATATTCTCTTACTATAAATTTACCCTTAATTTCTGAAGGAATACCCATTTCTTGTAAGCTCTTTACAGTATCATCAAATGCTTTATAATCCTTTGAATAGCCTCTACCAGTAGACAAAATAATAGTTAAGTCTTTTATTTCAAGAAGCATTGGTGTTATTTCAGCAATAGCTCTATTAATTGTCCTTGCACCTCCACTACCTCCAAAAATAAAGAGAACCCTGTTTTTCTCGGGAATATTATATTTTTCTTTTATATTTTCATTATTGTTGAATCTAATCGACTTTCTTAAAGGGTAGCCTGTAACAACAGCTTTATTATCAGGAAAATATTTATATGAAGATGAAAAAGAAACTCCAATCTTTGTTGCAAATCTTGATATAAATCTGTTCAATCTTCCAGGTACTGCATTCTGCTCATGAATAAAAACCTTTAATTTAAGTATAGATGCAGCAAATAAAACAGGTGCTGACACATATCCACCACTTCCAATAATAATATCAGGTTTGAATTTCTTTAATATAAAAAGACTTTTTAATGTTCCAAGGGAAATATAAAATATAGATATAATGCTTTTTAGACTCTTTATTTTTTGAGGGATTGCCCTTGATAAAATGGTTACAAATTCGATTGGTTGAGGAATATTTTTTACAATCTTTGCCTCAGCCCCTTTTTTTGTTCCCAGATATAAAAATAGAGACTCAGGATATTTATCTTTTATTGTTTCATAAATTGCAATATTAGGATAAACATGGCCACCTGTACCGCCGCCAGTAAAAACAACTCTCATCTTTTCCATTTTAGGCAATGAGTATATCATAAATCAAGGGTTTTAATAAATTACCTTATTCAAATTTAAAATTTTTAAACTTATTACCTTTAACATTACCATACAACAAAATTGATACCTCTTTAAGATTCAAAAATCTTAGAAACAGCTCGTTTATTTCATCAATATCAATTTTATCTACTTTATCAATAATTTGACTTAATTCTATTTCTCTTTTCAAATATAGTCCCTGATTTACATTAAACCTCATTTTAGAAAAATTACTTTCCAGTCCAAGTATAAATGAAGATTTTATATGATCTTTTGCCCTGATCAATTCCTCTTTTTTTATCCCATTTCTCTTTAAAATAAGTATTTCAGATCTTATTGCATCTAAATACTCCTCTACTTTTTTATGTTCAATAATAGCATATATCAGATGAACTCCATCCTCTAAAAAAGAATCATAAAAAGAGCTTATAGTATATGCAAGCCCTTTTTCTTCTCTTATTTTTTGAAACAATCTTGAACTCATACCTGCTCCAAGTATATCATTCATTAACATAAACTTATATTTCAAAGAAGAGGTAGAAGCAATTCCTTTAAATCCAATAATAGCATATACTTGTTTTAAAGAAGGTTTTGTTCTCACACAGGTTTTAAAATTAAATTCAGGCTTCAAATAAGAAAAATCACCTGGCATATGTTTTTTGAATTTAGAAAAATATTTCTCAGACATTTCAACTATTTCAGAATGATTAACATTGCCGGTTACGCATAATAATAAATTTTCAGGACTGTACTTATCTCTATAATAATTATATAAAACATCTCTGCTAAAATTAGAAACCTGGTCCTCTCTTCCAGCAATTGGAAATCCAAGAGAATTATTTTCAAAAAGGTTCTCATAAAAAAGCTCAAAAGCGCTCATATCAGGATTATCTTTCGATTCTTTTATCTCTTGAAGTACAACATCCCTTTCCTTTATAAACTCATCTTTTAGAAAAATAGAGTCAAATACAATATCTGTTAATAGATCAAAAGAATCTTTAAGTTTCTCATCTATTGCTTTTATATAAAATTGAGTTATCTCCTTTCCTGTAAAAGCATTAATCCCCCCTCCAAGTCTGTCTGAGATTTCAGCAATCTTCTTCAGATCATAGTTCTTACTTCCTTTAAAAATCATATGCTCAATTAAATGATGGGCACCATTATTCTTGAAATTCTCTGCCCTTGAACCACTTCTTAAAGAAAAACTAAGTGCAAAAGAGGGCAATTCCGGTCTGAATTCTGTTAAAATATATAATCCTGAATCTAAAATAGTTCTTTCTACCAATTTGTGCGCCTTAATTTTAACATTATATGAATTTCATCTTTTACAGTCAAACTTTATTTATTTTATCTTTTATATCACTGGTTATTTCTTTATTTTCTGAATCTTGAAGAAGCTGGGAAAATTCTGCTTCCAATTTTTCAAATTCCCCTCTTTGCTGTTTTAAAATTTCCATACATGTTCTTGCAGCAATAAGAGCCTCTTTTGTTTTTTCAACAAGATCATCTATACCAATTTCATCTTTATTTAAAGATTCAGTAATACTTTCCAAAACACCAAAACTCTCTTCATATTTTTTCGACTTACTACTCATTTTCACTCCTTGTTTTTATATTTATAATTCCATCCATAAACTGTAACTTTGGAGAATCAATTTTTTTAAATTCTTTTTTTGACTTAATAATCCTATCTTTTTCATCTAAAGTTAAGGTAAACCCTTTTTCTAATATTCTTTCAGGGTTATTCGCAGATATAAGCTCTATTTTTGATTTTATCTCTTTTTCAGCATCAGAAATAGCTATTAATGAGAAGTTTAAACCAGTTCTGGAAAGGTTTTTAACTTTCCCAACAAGTCTTATATTCTCTCTATTACGTTTATGAAAATCTAATCTTAAAATGATTTTTTCAATCTCTTTTTGCTCTCTATTATTTAAACTTTCAGCTTTATAAACTAATTGTCTTATAGAGTTATTTATTCTTCTTTTATGATCTCTCACTGTAAAATAGATTAACTGTCCCATATGGCTTGCTATAGAAAAAAAACGCTCTTCTATTAATTTAAAAACACTTAAAAATAGAGAAGGGATACTTTTTAAAAATGCATTTATTTTCTCAACTTCTCTATTATGAACATTTGAAAAATAATTGATCAATTTATATACTGATTCAATAAGCTGGTCCTGTAAAGAAACATATCTTTCTTTTAAATATTCCCCTATCCCAGAAGGAGTTGATGGAGCTGGAGTAAAAAAAGAGCATACCTCGATTGCAGACACATCCTTTTCATGACCTATTGCAGTGATAATAGGTATTTTACAATAACAAACCCTCTGACAAATTTTATAATCATTGAAAATTGTTAGAGATTGTTCACTCCCTCCTCCTCTTGCAATGATAATAGCATCAAGAGATATTTTTGGGTTATTCTCAAGAGAATCAATAGCATTTAAAATACTATCCTTTGCATTGGATCCTTCCATCCTGCTATCAACAAAAAAGAAACTGTATTTTCCTTCATAAGGATGCATCCCTGCTATAATATCCTTAATAGATGTTCCCTGCTCTGATGTAATAATTCCAATACGATGAATTAACAATGGAAGCAGTAATTTCTTCTGGTTTCCCAAAATGCCTTCATCTTTTAATTTTTCAATAGTAATCTCTCTTTGATTTCTAATTTTTGATTGAGTATATTCAGGAAGTATATCCAGCAATTTCAAGCGAACATCTACTATATTTTTTAAAGGAAGGTATACTTCAACAAGACAGAAAACTGGCAAATCTTTCTCAATAGTTTCAGAAACTCCAGACTTGCTTAACTTATAATTTATTATTTCCAGATCTTTTTTCTTTACTTCAACCCTAAAAAAAATATCCGCTTTTTCATTCTCATCCTTTAGATCAAAGTATGAAGCCCATGTATAATTTTTTATATCTGAAGCTACTAAACCACGAATCCAGATTTGCCCTCTTATCCCCTTTTTTATCAATTGATCAATCCGGTTTCTGAGCTCTACAACTGACATAGAATATGGGAATTTCGAAAGTTCTGATTTAGAATAAACAGTATCAACAGCAGGTTTTGATTCCAGGTTGTTTTTTAAAATTTCTATCTCGCCATCTACATCATCCGGGTTTATATACCAGCTTTTATCTTCAGAATTCCAGCGATAACCTAACAATTTTAGATCATCTTTTATTGGAAAAGCATTGTATATGTGAACACTATTCTCATCAAAAGCAACTTTTACCTCTTTATCATTAATTATAATACTAATCCATTTCATTCTATAATATGCCTCTAATAATTCAATTTCTATAAATAAAATATAACCCAATCTTCTTAGAAAATCAATTAAAA
>JAUWNT010000048.1 GCA_030612495.1 Candidatus Aminicenantota bacterium | reverse complement strand
TCCATTACCATTCTGTCGTGGGTGGAAAAGATAAAAGTGGTATTTGTTTTCTTATTCATTTTAAGCATTAATTGAAGAATTTCTTTACCATTTTTTGAATCAAGATTTGCTGTTGGCTCATCTGCAAGAACCATTTTTGGCTGTTTAATAAGTGCTCTGGCAATGGCTACCCTCTGCTGTTGCCCACCGCTCATTTCAGATGGTTTTCTATACATAAAATCTTTTAGTCCGATTTCTGTTAGAATTTCCTCAACTAATAATTCGCGCTCTTTTTGTTTCATATTACCTTTGAGGATTAATGGGAATTCAACGTTTTCAAATGCTGTAAGAATAGGAATGAGATTAAAGGTTTGGAAAATAAAACCAATATTATAACGTCTAATATTTGCCAGCTCACTGCTCTTCTTAGAACTTATATCTGTATCATTTAAGAATAAAGTACCATCTGAGGGTTTATCCAGACAACCAATGATGTTCAGGATGGTTGTTTTTCCTGAACCTGATGGACCAGCTATGGATAAAAATTCTCCTTTATCAATAGAAAAAGATATTTCTTTTAATGCGGGAAAATCGACCTTACCTGTTTTGTAAATTTTAGATACATTCTCAAGTCGTATTAAAGACATAAGAACCTCCTTTAAAAATTTATTTTCACCCAGATAAAAAAAAGATTTTTTTTATTTTTCTTAAATTCCCCCTTCTTTCCCAAAGGAAAGTAGAAACCTGATGTAAGAAGAATATTCTGGCTGATCTCGTATTGAATTGATGGGTTTATAATATAGCTTCCATCACTAAAATTTGAGATATAGGTTATAGAAGTTGAGAGGAAACTTAAAAAACTATAACGGAACATTGATAAGAGATATTTTTGTCCTAAAGTAAACCTATTGCCTGAAAGTATCTGATTATAATCATAATTAAAACTATCTTTTTCACCACTTGAGTCAAAGAAGAATTCATTCAGCCAGTATAAACCGTTTTTTATAGGAAATGTGTAGTCAAAACCCAATACAACTTTTACATCATTGCTATGTGGAGAGGCAAAGTATCCAGCCTCAATCCACCAGCCTATGAAATTTTCACCTCTTAAGTCCAGACCATATATTGAGGTTTCCATTAATTCTGAACGAATAAATGTTATACCAGTATCTATACTCAGGATCTGGGTTTGGGCTCGAAAACCGAATTTAGAAGAGCTAAAGTCATTTTCAGTTGCAAATACACCAGTGAAACTGGATGATGAACCAATGGGAATATAGGTTTTAAAAGCATTTATTCCGGGTTTTTCTTCTTTAGGATCAAAAATGTTTATCCTATTAAAAATGTCAAGCGGAGCCCAGAGATAAGAAACACCCATTGCTACTCGTTGTTTGCCAATTGATATATCAAATTTTTTAAAGTAAAGATCAATATAAGCTCTGTCTAGATCAATTTTCACATTGTTATTACCTGAATTTTCTGCGCCATCGTAAGTCCCCATAGGTGATTTCATAGTGCCGTGAAAAGAATAAACATCAACTGCTAAATTAAATGTTAGCTTTTTTGATGGGGAGGCTTTATATTTTAGCCTCAAACGCATATAATCTGAAATATCAAATTTCTCATCAATATTATTCCAGCTTATTTCAGGATCATTTATAAGGAAAAAGCGGTTTTCAAAGTATCCGAATAGATCTGAATCTGCGTATAAAAGAGAATTAAGTAGTAATATAAAAGATATAAGTATGATATTTGTTTTTTTAATTAAAATCCCAAATCTCATTTTTTATCTAATATCTTTAGGTTATATCTTTTCATTTGATTTTATCAACATACCTACTTATAAATTTTTCAACCATACCTTCAAGACCTATTGTAAACTTAAGATAAAATCCATTGACTCCTGTTTTTGGCCCATCTGAAACTTTTATCAGGTTTATTCTCCACTTTTCTAAAATAGGGGAAAATAGATAACCTGTGCGAAGTCCAATGACAAGTCCCCTTTTTTTATTTTTTTTGATGTTTTTTTTGATTTGAATAAAGTAATCTATTCCTAAGCCAAAATTAGCAACAAAACCATATCTTTTTGCTTCACTTGTGTTTATAAAATTACTAATGTCATTAAATGAGTCTATAGTATTGTCTGAATTAAACAGCTTCATGTGTCCAAAACCACCACCTACCATTGGATAGATCATTATTTTTTCCCCTGAATATATGAGATAACCAAAATTAACAAGAGTATACTTAAAAGTCAAAACAGAACTGTAGTTATTTGATACTGAGTGGGATCTTAATAATGATTTTTGAAATTCTAAACCTGCAACAAATCTTTTCTCTATCAAATGGCCGCCAAAACCAAAACTAAAATATTTTTCAGGCAACTCGGGTAATTTAGCATATGATAAATTCCTATTTAAATTATTGAGATTCATTGTTGTACCACTAAATATAGCATAAGCTGCATTAACTCTCTTTTTCTTAATAAATTTAACGACATCTTTTGTCATTTCAGTAATTGCTTTATTTTTATCTTTCTTTTTTTTATGTTTATTTCTTTCAGCTGAAGTACATGTAAAGAGTATTATTATCATTAAATGTACAAGAATGACTTTTTTAAACATAGCAAATCTCCTGCATTTTTTTTAGAAATCATAAAACTATTTTATATCAGTTAATAATTTGTTTCAACCTAAATAGCACTAGTGCCAATTATTATTTGTTATTGTTTGCTATGTTTTGATTTCTTTTATTTTATTGTAAAAATCATATATATCTTTAACAGGGAATATAGAAATTTTCTTAAGATGATCTAAATTTGATTGGAAAGATGGTAAAATAAATTTATTAAAACCCTGTCTTAGAGCTTCCTTTATCCTTTTTTCAATAAAATTAACAGGTCTGATTTCTCCTGTAAGGCCAACTTCACCAATTATAATTATATCTTCTGGTAGTACCAGGTTTTTATAACTTGAAATTAATGTTGATAGAACAGAGAGATCTCCTGCTGTTTCTTTTATGTTCATGCCGCCTGTAATGTTAATAAATACATCTGATTTATAAAATGGAAGTTTAAGTTTTTTTTCAATGATCGAGATTAACATAGACATTCTATAAGCATCAAATCCAACTGAAACTCTTCTTGGGTTTCCTGTAAAGGGGGTTTCTGTTACAAGGGCTTGAATTTCAATTAATATTGGGCGAAAGCCTTGCATTACCGGGAAAATAGATGTCCCAGAGTTATAAGATTTACTTTGTTGAAGAAATATCTGAGATGGGTCCTTTACAGAATTGAGTCCCTGTGAGGTCATTTGGAATATACCAAGTTCATTCACTGGACCGAATCTATTTTTTTCTGCTCTTAAAATTCTCATGTCAGATTTAAACTCGCCTTGAAAATATAGAACAACGTCAACCATATGTTCCAGAGTTTTTGGTCCAGCTATTTGACCATCTTTTGTTATATGGCCAATAATAAAAGCAGTTATGTTATTGGTCTTTGCAAGTTCAATTATTTCTGATGTGACAAATCTAATTGATGAAATCGAACCTGATATGTGTGATCCTCTTTTAGAATTAATTGTCTGAATTGAGTCTATAATTAAAAAGTCAGGTTTTACTTCTTGAACAGCCTTTTTTAAATTTTCAAGAGTTGCCATTGTTAAAATAGAGATGAAATCAGAGTCTATTTTAAGCCTGTCAGCTCTTATCTTGATTTGAGCTGCAGATTCTTCACCTGAGTAATACAATATTTTTTTCCCATTTTTAGCAAGTAATCCTGAAACTTCTAATAAGAGTGTGGATTTCCCCACACCTGGTTCTCCACCAATAAGAATTGATGAATCGGGTACAATACCCCCACCGAGGACTCTGTCAAACTCTTTTAAACCTGATAAATTTCTTTTTATTGTAAGCTGATCTATTTCATTTAATTTTATAGGTTTCTGGGTTTTCTTATTTGTATTGGAAAATTCATCTGGAGATTCCTGGACTTCGATCATTGAATTCCAATTATCACATTGAGGACATTTACCATAATATTTTGGACTTTGATACCCACACTCAACACATTCAAAAATGGTTTTATCTTTCATTATTTAAAAATTTTTATATGCAAAAGGTAATGATAAGAATTTCATAAATAAAATAATTAATTTGATTCAATTATTAATGAAAAGTCTGCGATTTTCGATAAGAGCTCATTCAAAGATTGTAATAATGCAATTCTGTTCTCCTTTATTTTATCATCTTCTGCCATTACAAGAACTTTTTCGAAATAGTTATCTATAACAGGTTTCATCTCAATGATTTTTGAACATGCTTGAATGTAATTGTTATTAATCGCTAATTTTTCAATCTCGGTTTTTGATTCTCTGTAAATTTCAAAAAGGATCTTTTCTTCATCTCCCATTAGAAGGTCTTCAGATATGAAAAAAGTATTAAAACCCTTTATTATATTCTTTAGTCTTTTATGAAGACTTATTAGTATGTCAATTGAATCTGTTTCCACCATTTTTGAAATGTCTGTTGCTTTTAAGAAACTTTTATAAATGGAGAGGATATCATGCGTGTTTATAATTGAATTAACTACATCATATCTAAAATTCAAAAGATCTCTGAAAATAATTTCTATTCTTGATAGAAATAGTTTCTGTAATTGGCTTACAAGTTTTTTTTTGTCTTCTTTATTTTTAGTAAATTTTTCAGCTGCAAGTTCAATTAATTTATAAAGATCAAAATTCATTTCAAAATCAATTATTACCTTTATTATAGAATTAGCATCTCTTCTTATTCCATAAGGATCCTTTGAACTGGAGACTTTTATACCTTTTGAAATGAACCCGGTGATATTATCGATTTTATCTGCAATTGATAGGATTCCAGCTCCAAAATGTTCTAACTTTTTATCAGTGAATCCCTTTGGTTCATAGTGCCAATAAATAGATTTCCATATATCTTCTTCTGAATTCATTTCCTTTAAATATAGCCCTCCCATTATTCCCTGTAATGAAGGAAATTCTCTGACCATTCTTGTTACCAAGTCATTTTTGCACAAATAGGAAGCTTGTTTGATATTTTCACACATGTGATTGTTATTTGTTTCTTTTAATAAAAAATCAACTAAATAATGCAGCCTTTCTGTCTTATCAAAAAAGTTTCCAAGATTTTTTTGGAAATTTATCTTTTTTAGATTTTCTCTCAAATTAATAAAATTATCTTTTCTATCATTATCCCAGAAAAATTTTGCATCTTCAAAGGTAGCATGTATTACTTTTTCATTACCATCAGAAACAAAGCGTTTCTCATCAGGAATGTTTGAAACACCCACAAAAGTATTTAGAATCTTATTATTTTTATCATATACAGGTAGTAACTTCTTTTCTTTTATCATGAATGTTGAAATTATTTCAGGGGGTAATTTTAAATATTTTTTATTAAAATTGCCTTTGAATACAACTGGGTATTCATTGTTGTAAATATAGTAATTAAGCATTTCGTCATCAATTTTCACATTCACATCAATCTCATTCTCTATTTCAGTTATCTCGTTTATAATTTTTTTTTCTCTTTCCTTTTCCTTTACAATTACAAAATTTTTACCAAGTTGTTCTATATAATCTTTGAATGAATTAATTTCAATTAAGCTTTCTGATAAAGTAATATGCCCGTCTATAAATTTTGAAGACTTAATACCTGAAAATTCTAATTCAATAAGCTGATTGTTAAGTAAGCAAAGAATATTTTTTATTGGCCTTATAAAAGGAACCCTTGATTCATTCCACAACATTGTTTTTGAAAATCTTAGTTCCCCAAGTATTTCAGGGATGATTTTACAGAGTATATCATGAGTTTTTAAACCTTCAGTCACTTTGTTTGTGCAAAGGTATAGTCCCTTTTTAGTTTCTATTTCAATAACATCTGAGAGTTCAATATTGTTGAATTCCATGAATTTTTTTAAAGCAATTGTAGGTTGTCCATTGTCATCAATTGATATTTTTTTAGATGGTCCTAGAATTTGTTCATCTTTATCATCAGCCTTTTCACTAATCTCGGAAATATAGATCATAAATCTTCTGTTTGTAGCAGATGTTTCGATTGATTTAAATTTAACCAAATTTTCATCCAATTTAAGTTGAAAATTATCTTTGAGTTGAAAAACTATGTTTTTTATTTCAGAAGCAGGTACTTCTTCAATGCCTAGTTCAAATAAAAAATCACTCATTGTTTTTCCCTGTATCTTTGATGTATTTTTTTGCAATCTTAGATGAAAGATCTCTCATTGTTTTTATCAGTGTAGTTCTTTCAGCGGTTGATATTGCTTTTCTTGCATCAAGGATATTAAAAGTGTGTGAACATTTTAAAAGATAATCATATGCAGGAAGGTATAGGTTCGATTCAATTAATTTTTTAGCTTCGTTTTTATATTGATCAAATATATTTCTTAGAAAATCTATATTTGCAATCTCAAAATTATAGATTGAAAATTGTTTTTCCTCCTTAGTTCTTAATTCTGAATAAGAAATATCATGTCCCCATTTTAAATTATAGATACTATTCCTTTTATCTAAAAAAATCGCCAATCTTTCTAATCCATAGGTTATCTCGAGTGAATTCGGATTTAATTCAATACCTCCAGCTTGTTGAAAATATGTAAATTGGCTGATTTCCAAACCATCACACATTATCTGCCAGCCAACCCCCCAGGCTCCAATTGACGGTGATGCCCAATTGTCTTCATCAAATTTAATATCATGGCTTCTTATATCTATACCTAAATGATTTAGGCTATTTAAGAATAAGATCTGTCCGTTATCAGGAGTAGGTTTTAAGATAACCTGAAACTGATTATGCTTTTGGACTCTATTTGGGTTTTCAGCATATCTTCCATCACATGGTCTTCTTGAAGGCTGCCAAAATGCAACTTTCCAGGGCTTTTCCCCTAAAACTCTGAAGAATGTATCAGGTGTCATTGTACCTGCACCTACTTCAGTGTCATACCCGGAAGCAATGTAACAACCATTTTGAGACCAGAATTCTTGTAATTTAATTATAATATTTTGTAAACTCATTATTCACTTGATTTTTCCCATTTTAGGACATGTTTTCTTGCTGCAAGTACTTCATCTAATCTTGAAACAGGGGTTGTATAGGGGGTATTTTTAATGTATTCAGGATCTGTTTTAGCCTTTTCTAATATTTTTTTCATGGCATCAATAAATTCATCTATTGTTTCTTTACTTTCTGTTTCAGTCGGTTCAATCATCATTGCTCCATGAACGATTGTAGGAAAATATATTGTAAATGGGTGTATTCCATAATCAAGAAGGCTCTTTGCAATATCAAGTGTAGTTACGTTTAGATTTTTATCTGAAAATATTACTTCATGTAAAGTTTTTGATTTATATGGTAACTCAAGCAAAGGTTCGAGACTTTTACGAATATAATTTGCATTTAAAACAGCATCTTCTGCAACTTTTCTAATATATTCTTTACCAATAGACATAAGATAAGCAAGAGCCCTTACTATTACTAAAAAGTTACCATAAAAATTTTTTATTCTTCCAATGCTTTTTTCCCCATGATATTTTATGAAATAGTTGTTGCCTTTTTTATATACATATGGTACTGGTAAAAGCTCGACTAAATATGGCGCAACTCCAACAGGGCCTGAACCTGGGCCTCCTCCTCCATGTGGAGTAGAAAATGTTTTATGTAAATTTAAATGCATTACATCAACTCCCAAATCTCCAGGTCTAACAATTCCCATAAATGCATTCATATTTGCTCCATCCATATATAATAAAGATCCATTTTTGTGAAGTATTTCAGATGTTTTGCAAATATTTTTTTCAAAAATCCCAAGAGTGTTTGGATTTGTCATCATTAAAGCAGCAACATCTTTATTTAAATATTCTTTTAATGTTTCAATCTCAATAATTCCATCCTCGTTTGAAGGAATCTCCTTGGTTTCATATCCTGCAAAATGTGCGGAAGCAGGATTCGTTCCATGTGCTGAATCTGGTATTAATATTATTTTTCTTGGATCTCCTTTTGAGCTCAAGTATTTTTTAATTATCATCATTCCAGTAATTTCACCATGTGCTCCTGCAGAGGGTGTGAGTGTAAATGCTGCCATTGCTGTAATCTTTTTCAGCCATTCCTCAAAAGTTGTTATAATCTCAAGGTTGCCTTCAACAAATTTATGAGGAGAGTATGGATGTGTGGAAAATTCTTCGAAATTGGCAATTTTCTCATTTATTTTTGGGTTGTATTTCATTGTACAGGATCCCAAAGGATAAAAACCTGAGTCAACTGAATGGTTCAATTGGGCAAGATTGGTGTAATGTCTTACGATCTCCACTTCAGAAACTTGGGGAAAATCTTTTATCTCTTCTCTCAATTTTTTTTTGTCTATTGTTATTAAGTCATCTGAAAATTCAGTTGGGGAAAAAGAATATCCGATTTTACCTTTTCTACTTTTTTCAAAAATTGGTTTTTGTAATTTATTCACTCTATTTCTCCAATTGCATTTATGAATTCATCTATGTCTTTCTTTTTATGTATTTCTGTGAAATTAACAAGAATTGAGTCTTCGAAATCTGGATAAAAGTATTTTAAAGGGACACCTGCTATGATCTTTTTTTCTTCAAGTTTTGCAATAAAATCTTCTACTTTTCTATTTTTTATTTTAATAACAACTTCATTATAAAAATCCTTTTTATATTTAATATTAATGTTAGTTAATTTTGAAGCCTCTTTTACAAAATATGCTGTATTTAAATGGTTTATTTTTGAAACCTCTTTAAGTCCTATTTGTCCCATTGTTGATAGATATATGGCTGCTCTCAAAGCACATAATGCTTGATTTGAGCATATATTTGATGTTGCTTTTTCCCTTTTTATATGTTGTTCTCTTGTTGATAATGTTAATACATAGCCTTTTCTACCTTTTGTATCTATAGTTTGGCCAACAATTCTTCCTGGCATTTGTCTGAGAAATTCTTTTTTTGCACCTATAAAACCAAGATAAGGGCCCCCAAAGCCAATAGGGATTCCAAAACTCTGGGCTTCTCCTACAATTATATCTACATCATTTTCTGCTGCAGGAGTTAAAAAAGCAAGAGACATTGCTTCAGCTGTAACCTGCACTGAGAATGCATTCTTGCTATGAGTTATATCAGAAATGGTTTTGACCTCTTCAATAACTCCTAAGAAGTTGGGAGATTGGAATATGAATCCTCCGCAATTTTCATCGATCTTTTCTTTAAGCTGGATTAAATCTATCTTTCCGCTTTCTCTGTCAAATTCAATAAATTCAGCTTCAAAATCAAGGTTTTGAATATAAGTATGAATGATTTCAATGTATTCTGGATGAAGGTTAGAAGCAATCAAGATACGATTCTTTTTAGATTTTCTCAATGCAAGAAGTACTCCCTCTGCTGCAGCTGTTCCGCCATCATAAAGCGATGAGTTTGAAATATCCATTCCAGTAAGCATAGTGATCATTGTCTGATATTCAAATATTCCCTGTAGACTTCCCTGGCTTACTTCTGCCTGATATGGTGTGTATGGTGTTGATAATTCACCTTTATTTATTAAGTAATTTACTACTTCTGGAATAAAATGGTTATAAGATCCTGCACCTAAAAAGCTTAAATACTTTGAATATTTATTTTTTTTTGTTAATTCTTTGAATTTTATTAAAAGTTGATCTTCTGTAAGGGCTGATGGAATATCATTTAAAGGATAATAAGATTTATCTTTTGGTATATCAGAAAATAACTCATTTGTATCTTTTATCCCCAGGAAATTTTTAATTTCTTCCCTTTCAGAGTTTGTCAGAGGAAAATATCGCATTTATTACTCCTAAGAAATTCCATTGAGAAAATCATTATATTGATTATTATTCATTAAATTTTCGATCTCTTTCTTATCTTCAATTTTGATTTTAAAAATCCATCCTTTTCCATATGGATCTTTGTTAATGTTTTCCGGGTTATCGTTTAATTCTTCATTAACTTCGATAACTTCACCTGATATGGGTGTATATATATCATCAACTGCTTTAACTGATTCTATATTTGCACAAGCATCGCCTTTGTTGAATTTTTCCCCGACTGAGGGTAATTCTACGTAAACAATATCACCAAATTCTTTTTGTGCAAAATCTGAGATACCTATTGTCCCGATATCTCCTTCCATATTTACCCATTCATGTTCTTTTGTGAATTTAAAATTATCTAAATTCATTTTTTCCTCCAATTAAATTTAAATTAAATTTTTTTATCTCTTTTATAAAATGGGGTTTCAACTACTTTAGCAAGAACCCTATTATTTCTTATTTGTATTTGAAATTTTGCTCCTATTTCTGTTCTCTCAATAGGTAGATATGTCATACCAATTGCTTTTTTTAAATAAGGAGCGTAAGTTCCACTTGTAATAATTCCATATTCTTTATTGTTAATATATACTGGATAACCATGTCTTGCTATCCCTCTATCTGTGAGTTCAAAACCAACAAGTTTTCTCTTTATACCTTCATTTTTCTGATTTAAAAGGATGTTTTTACCAATAAAGTCTCCTTTTTTTAATTTTAGTATCCAGCCTAAGTTTGCTTCAAGAACAGTATGAGCATCATCAATATCATTCCCATATAATGCCATACTTGATTCAAGTCTTAATGTATCTCTTGCACCAAGTCCGGTTGGTATTACATTATATTTTTTTCCTTTTTCAAGAAGGTCTAAGAATAATTTCGAAGCAGTCTCCTCATCTGATTTGAAGTAAATTTCAAATCCGTCTTCTCCTGTATATCCGGTTCTTGAAATGACAGAATCAATCCCATTTATTTTACCTTTTATGAAATGGTAATATTTGATTGAATAAAGGTCTTCTTTTGTGAATTCGGACAGAAGTTTTTCTGAAACAGGGCCTTGGATAGCTATTTGTGAATAATCTTTGCTCTCATTATTTATTTCAACATCAAAATTTTGTGCCTTTTCTTTAATCCATTTATAATCTTTGTCTATATTAGATGCATTAACAACTAATAAATATTCATTTTCAGTAAGCATATACACTAAAAGATCATCAACAAAGCAACCCTTTTCTGTGAGTAATGCTGAATATTGGATGTTCCCTGGATTTAGCTTTGCAGCATTGTTTGAAGTAATATATTGAACAGCATCTAAAGCTTGTTTTCCTGTTAAAGATATTTCACCCATATGGCTGACATCAAAAATCCCCCCTGTTGTTCTTACTGCATTGTGTTCAGTGTTTATGCCTGAATATTGGATAGGCATATCCCATCCTGCAAACTCAACCATTTTCCCATTGAGAATATAATGAGCTTTGTTTAATTTTGTTTTTTTCATTGTAAATCTCCAGTTCAAAATTATAAATCTATAAATAACATACAAAACTATAAAAATCAAGGACTGTTAAGTTATAATTAAGCTAATAAATGGGTATTTATAATTTATCTTTATTATCATAATATCTTAGTAAATTTCATAGAAAAATTTTTTCAATTTTTAGAATTAGATATCTAAAACTTGACAAACAGTTAATACTTTATTTATAATCTTTTTTTATTTAGATGAGTTTTTATATAGAAAGATTCTTAACTTTAGTGGAGGAAATCTAATGAAAAAAAAGGCTTTTATATTATTGGTTGTTTTATTTGTTAGTTCATCGTTTTTATTATCAGATGAGAAAGAGGATTCATGGAAAAATGCTATTTCTGAGCAAAATATAGAATTTAGAATGTCTTTGCTTGAACAATATGCTGAAAAATATGCACAAGAAGGTGATTCAAATTTAAAAGTTCTTTATTATCAGTTATCTCTGGATTCATTTAACCTTAAGAAATATGAAAAAACGATCACTTACAGTGAAAAAGCATTGAATTTGAAAGATATTAAAGATAGAAAAAAGCTTCAATTATACCTGTTACTTGCAAACTCTTATAATGTAACAAAAAAGGATCTTGATAAAGCTTATCATTATGCTGATTTAGCTCTTGAATTGGCAAGGACAATGAAGGCTAATGAAAATAATACAAAAAAATATGATAAAAAATATATTGTTCCAGCATTGAGGATTCAAATATTCATTTTGTATTCGAAAGGTAGAAGGGACCCTGAAATGATGAATAAGGCTGCAGAAAAAGCTATTGAGATTTTTGCTAACTATGATAAATCAACAAAATCATCAAATATGATCGTTACTCTGGCCAATAATTTATATAAAATGAAAAAAATAAGAGATGCTATTAGTGTATTCGAACATGTTTGCAATGTTGAAAGGCCAAATTATAGGTACTTAAGTATGCTTGCCAGCTGGTATAGTAAGATAAGTGATAAACAAAAAGCAATAAATTGTCTTGAGAGATCTTATAGAATCAGAAAAAATGCCAAGACTGCTTATAATCTTGGTGTAATGCTGCAAAAGAGGGATATAGATAGAGCTATTAGATGTTTAGCCGAAGCTCACATTATGAGACATGAAAATAAGGAAGCAAAAGACTATAAATTATTAAGACATTTGTATTATAATGTTAAGTCTCCAAAAGATAAAACCAAAGAAGAATTGGATGCAGGCTTTCAAGAGATAATTAATGCTGCAAGATCAAGGCTGGGAAAATAAAAAACATAGAAATTTTCTGATGAATTTTTAGAAAGTGTCCTATTTTTAATACAAAAAATCAAAAAATGTCCTTTTTTCAGGACATTATTTCTCTTATTTGTTGGCATCAAACTTGCATGCATTTAATTGAATAGTTAAAATATAAAAAATTAGGAGGAAATGATGAGTAATATTAAAAAGAGATTTTTGGTTTTTGGATTATTTATACTGAGCTTTCTTTTTATATCAGCAAATCTTTTTTCATCTGCTGAATCAATTTATGGTCATATCTCATATGTTGATGGAGATGTGAAAATAATAAGAGAGGATAATAGGCAGGACAAAGCGATTGTTAACATGCCAGTTGCTCCTGGAGATAGCATTGTTACAGGACGGAAAAGTCGCTGTGAGTTGCAGTTTGATAATGGGACAATTATGCGTATTGACAAGAATTCTATGTTAGAATTAACTACTGTTCTGGCTAACACATTAACATCAAAATGGCAAGTTACAACACTTAATCTTATTAAGGGTCAAATATATTCAATGAATAATTCTTATAATCTTGAAATGTTCCAGATCATTACCCCAAATGCTGCAATAAATCTAAAAAAAAGCTCAACTTCAATTATTCGTGTCTTAGAAGATGGAGGCACATATCTTTTTTCTAATAGGGGAAAATTTGATGTTTTGTATGGTAAGGATATTCATTCTATGAAAAAAGAGACAATTAAGACTAAAATAGGTTATATTGTAACAGCAGATTATAGGCTTGTTCCTATAGAGAAACAGGATGTAGAATTTTTGTTATGGAATGAGCATTTAAACAAAAATTTTAAAGAGCTTCATTATGGCATTAATAAACTGCCGAAGGCTATTTATCGTTATAGT
The DNA here is from genome assembly GCA_030612495.1 of Candidatus Aminicenantota bacterium. GTDB lineage: Bacteria > Acidobacteriota > Aminicenantia > UBA2199 > UBA2199 > JAUWNT01. Next base: position 917 of record JAUWNT010000048.1, on the reverse strand, counting down.
AAAGGTATTATCAATTGGGCAGAAAAATGGTCATCACGTTATGGTGAATGGATATATAATGATATTTTTGGATATGTATGGAAACCCTATAATGAAACCTTTAAATTTAACAGACCTTTTTTTGGTGCTGAATATGTTAAAATTGGGAAGGAATTATTTGCAGTTCCCTCTCAGCCATGGGGGTGGGTACCTGCTCATCTTGGAACCTGGGTGTTTTTGAATAAATATGGATGGACCTGGATCCCTGGTGAGGCATTTTCAAAGGGAATTGGTCTGGACAGATGGGTTGGAAGTGCTGAATTCGGTACGGATTCTATATATGGGATGGGATTCCCTCCATTTAATGGGTTGAATGTCTGGGGCTCTTACTATTTACCAACTTTATCATACTGGATGAATGAAGTATATGGTGGTTATGATCTTTACTATACTTATCGACACTATGGAAAAAAAAGATGGTCAAAAGCTTTTTATAAAAAATATAATATATCCTTGAAAAAACCTTATTTTAAAGATGTCCCGAAAGGTGTTATACATCTAATTGAAAAGATGAATAAAACATATGTAAAATATCTAAAAAGAAATATTGGAAAAACAGCTAAGCCTATAATTAATCCAAAAAAGGTGTACAATGCATTTGTGCACTCACAAAGAAAAATTGTTACGCCCGGTGTATCGATTTATAAAAAAGGATTAAAGAGCAAGAGTTATCTAAAGGGGTTCAGGGATTGGAATCCCGATAAAAGATGGGCTATTGGTAGAAAACTCTCTGTTTATTATTCAAGTAAGACAAATGAAGTTGTATGCCCTAAACTTAGAATTTCTTCCGGCAGGCTTACAAAGAAGCAGAGAAGTGCTCTTAGAAATAGTAGAAGTAGTGATATAAGAAGTGGTAAATATCATTACAGATCTAGTTC
>JAUWNT010000103.1 GCA_030612495.1 Candidatus Aminicenantota bacterium | reverse complement strand
CCAAATGACCTTAGCCATCAATTACGGGATCACACACCTGCTCTCAAATACAATATTAAATCTTCATGAAATTGAATGCAAATAAAAATTTTATTTTTCAGAGTTTTAGACTTGACTTTAAAGGGAATAACTGTCCCCTTTTTTACTCCCTTTTTTGCTCCTTTTTTACCTTTTTTATTCTAAGCTGGACATTATTAAAAAAGTCATATTAGAAATGTTGATCAGGACAGGATTCGTGATATGATTTGACTTTTTTGGAGTAGTTGTATAAAATAGTAAAATGATAAGTATTAGAAGAGAAATATATCCAATATTAAAAAGAGAATTTAATTATAATGAAATTACAATATTAATAGGGGCTCGGCAGGTAGGGAAAACACATTTGTTGAGAAAATTTTATCATGTTGCAAAAGAGAAAGGTAAAAATTGTAAATTTTTTGACCTGGAACAGCCAGAAACCCTTTTACTTTTTAATAAATCAGAACAAGAGATTATTAATTTGTTAACTTATAATACAGATATTGTATTTCTGGATGAATTCTATTATTTTAAAAATGCCTCTCATACTTTTAAGGCTATTTATGATAGAGGATGTAAGACAAAAATTTTCGCTTCAGGTTCATCATCCCTTCAGATACACAAACATATAAGGGAATCATTAGCTGGACGAAAGAGGGTATTTTCAATATTCCCATGCAATTTGAATGAAATGCACCAGTTATGGAAAGGAGATTCTCTTTTTAATTATCTGAAATATGGAGGTCTTCCTGGAATAACAAAATGCAAGAATTCAAATGATATCCTGCTTCTGTTATCAGATATCCATCAGTCATATATTCTAAAAGATGTGAAATCATTATTAAAAGAAGAGAACATCAGAGCATTTAATCATCTTGTTTATTTATTAGCAGAACGACAGGGTAGTATAATTTCTATTTCCAACCTGAGCAGAGAAATAGGTTTAACATCAAAATCAGTAGAAAATTATCTTAATGTTCTATCTCATACTGGAGTAGCCTTTCCAGTTATAAGTTTTAGTCGCAACATGGGAAATGAATTAAAAAAGTCAAAGAAATACTATTTATATGACCTGGGAATTAGAAATATGATTGTTAAAGATTTCAGAAATATTGAAGATAGAGAGGATGCAGGTTTTATTTATGAAAGTTTTGTTTTTCTGGAATTACAAAAAATGGTTGATCAAGTATCAGAGATTCGCTTTTGGAGAACAAAAAATGGTAAAGAAGTGGATTTTATTTTTATAAAAAATCGCATTGCTTTTCCCATTGAAGTAAAAAGTCATATAAAACCAGGGCAAGTTCCCTCAGGTATTTCAGCATTCCTAAAGCGATATCCTCAGACCAAAAAAGCTTTTATATTCAATCTGGATTATGAAGACAAAAAAATAATTAATAAAACTCAGATTTTTTATAAAAAATTTGAAAATATTTCTAAATTTAGCATACAGTGAACTAGTGTCGACTCAAAGAGAAATATATTAACTGTTCCCCTTTTCCTGAGCCTATTTTATTTTTTATTAAAGAGATTTAGTCTTATATTAAAACTTATATCAGGGGTTGTATCAAAGGGATCAAAATCTTCAAGAACTATAAACTCTAAACTCTTAAATACCTTAAAACCAACATATATTTGATAAGCATTGTGTGATATATCACCTTTTTCAAATGGAGAAGTTCTGAAAATAAAGCCTGCGATAAATCTTTTTATATGTAATTTGATTTCAGACCTATAAATAAAAGAACGAACATCTTCTCCTTTTAACCATACAGGCTCTTTAAAAAAAGACAAATAATTTATAAAATCAATTGAAAACCAATCTTTTTTATAAGTCAATATCAGTCCTGGAGTTAAAAATGGTTTACCCGAACTTAATCCAGGAGTATTAGATAATGGTAAGCCAATAGCTATCCTTGATTTAATAGAAAAATGGGGAGATTCGAAGATCCGCCCAAGAAAAGATAAAATAACAGGAGAAAAACTTCCCTTTTTATCAGTATAGAAAAAACTATCATTAAATCTGTAATGAACGGAATCTCTTAGATAATCAGGTCTGTGATTGTCCGAAAACCTAAAATAATCATGAAAATTTTCAATAAATCTATCCATCATTCCTCCAAAGATATAAGAATGTCTAAGATAGAGTTCCATATTCAACCCTCTTGCAAGTCCATACCGAAATTCAAACACAGTGCTTAAATTTTCAAAATCATTTACAACTGTTTTTTCTCTATTAAACATATAAATATTCGAATAATATAGATCTAAATTGAATGAAAAATCTTTTTTCTTCAATAAATTATTATCAGAATATGGAAAGTAACTCATAGATTGAATAAGAGGGTACTCAGTACTTTTTGGATAAATCATTACAGAAAGATAAGCCAAATAAAAAAAAAGTAAAAAAACTCGAAATGTCATATTTTTCTTCATATTTTGTTTCCAAATCCAACAAATTTATTAACATCTATTTTAAAACATTTTTCAAAATAAGCCAAGAGTTTAATGCAAAAAAAATTTGCTATTTTAAGAAATAAAAGTATATAATAAATGGGCATTTTAAAAATTGAGGATTATAAATGAAAATCGAAATTCAAAAAGTTTATTTTAATAATCCTCATAGAAAACAAATAATTCATGCAGTAAAAATACTTAAAAGTGGAGGTGTGATTGTATATCCTACTGATACAATCTACGGATTAGGTGCTGACATATTAAACAAGCAAGCTATTGAAAAAATCCTTAAAATCAAAAAAGCTTCAAAGAATAAACTCCTTAGCTTTATATGTAAAGATTTACAAAACATATCAAAATGGGGTCATATAAGTAATAAAGCTTTTCGTATTATGCGTCGTACACTCCCAGGGCCATATACTTTTATACTTCCTGCTTCTAACGAAGTACCAAAAAACATTCTTCAAAAGAGAAAAACTGTAGGAATAAGAATTCCCAATTCTGAAGTAGCACGTTGCATAGTTGAAGAACTGGGGCGTCCATTACTAAGCACAAGCGTACCTAAAGGAGAAGAAGAATTTTTCACTGATCCTGAAGAAATAGCAGAATTATATAAACATGCAATAGACCTTATACTTGATGCAGGTATTATGCCAACCAAACCTTCAACAATAGTAGATTTCTCAATAGACCCTCCTGAAATTATAAGGGAAGGTGCAGGGGATATAAAAGTTTTATTTTAAAATTGATTTCTAACTTCCAAATAGAGTTGCTTTGCTTCAAATGAACTTCTAACAAGCGGACCGGATTTAACTTTCAATCCCATTTTTTCTCCCTCTATTCTAAACATTTCAAAAGTATTCGGGTTAATATATTTTTGTACATTAATATTATTTTTATGGGGTTGAAGATATTGTCCTATTGTGAATATTTTTACCCCATTTTTTTTAACATCTAACATTGCCTCTAAAACTTCTTCTTCTGTCTCTCCAATTCCAACCATTATGCCTGATTTTATAATAATGTTCTTTTTCGTTTTTGAAGCCATTTTCAATACTTCTAAACTCAGATCATAATCTGCCCTGACATCCCTGAATTTTTTAGATAAACTTCTAACAACCTCAATATTATGAGCGAAAACATTAATTCCTGATTCCAAAACACCCTCAAGCAAACCTGGATCACCCCCAAAATCAGGAGTAAGTACCTCAATTAATATATCATCTCTATACTCTCTTAACAATTTAGCTGTTTCTATAAAAATTCCAGCTCCTTTATCTAAAAGATCATCTCTATCAACTGAAGTTATTACAACATAATCAAGTTTCATTTTTTTTACTGCGTTCTTCAGCCTTTCAGGTTCATTTTTATCTACATAACCCTTTGGATTACCTGTGTTAATTGCACAAAATCTACATGACCTTGTACATATATCCCCGAGTATCATAAATGTTGCAGTTCCAGAATCCCAGCACTTGCTAATATTGGGACATTTTGCTTCAACACATACTGAATGAAGCTTTTCTTCATTCAAAATCTTTTTAATATTTACATAACTGTTCTCCCTGGGTAAACGGGTCTTCAACCATTCTGGCTTTCTCCTCATATTTCATCCTCATTTGTAAATTTAATACAACTTTCTTTAAAAACATCTTCCCACTTTTCAAGAAATACTTTTTTCACATCATGTATTGAAACTTTTCTTTTCAATATTTTAGCCATAGATGTCACACCTTTGTCAGCGAGACCACAAGGAACTATGTAATTGAACTTACTAAGATCAGTATTTACATTAAGCGCAGCCCCATGAAAAGAAACATGCCTGTCAAATGCAACTCCTATAGCAGAAATCTTTTCATTGCCTATCCAGACCCCAATTTTCTTTTCATCACCCTCAGCCTTTATCCCGAATTCATCCAACATTTTTACTATTACATTTTCAATATTCATCACAAACCTTTTTACACCCACAAGATGTGTCTTTATATCATAAATAGGGTAAATAACCAGTTGTCCCGGGCCATGGTATGTTACATCACCGCCTCTTTCAATTACAAATATATCAAACCCAAGTTTCTTTAGAATGTTCTCTTTTACCTTCAGATTATCAGTCTTACCTCTTTTGCCAAAAGTAAAAACATCATTGTGTTCAACAAATATTATTGTATTATTTAATTTCTTATCCTTAACCTTTTGTACAAGCATTTTCTGAATTTTCCAGGTCTCCTTATATTCTCTACAACCCAGATCAAGTATATTTAAGCAATAATCACTCATATGAAAAATCCTTTTTATCTAGCTCGTTTAAAGCAAATGTATATGCTCCAATAGAAACTGCTCTTAAAGTTCCAAGCCGTGTAATTCCTACCCCAATTCTCTTTAAACAGTCATATGCAACCCTTTTTTTTGTAAATGGAACTTCAATCTCTCTTTTTTCTCCCTTTAAAAATCTGGCCAGCTCTTTATCATCCTCTAAATTAAAGACCTTAGCTTCAAGATGATCAACAGAAGCTCCATCCATTGTTTTATACTTTTTATTCATCTCTTCAATAATTTTTTTCATAAATAGAGGATGAGCACCTGAAAGCCCTCCACCAATCACAATGAGACCATCAATAAGAGTAATAGTATTTGCAAATGCATCACCTGCTGCAATCCCCAACCTCTCAAATGCCTTAATCGCTGCTTTTCTATTCCCATTCATTTGCCCAATCCCAATCTTAAAAATCTCCTCTGAAGAAGGGCAACTCTCAATATTAATTCCAGTTTCACTAATATAAACCCTTTTAACTCCACGAATGCTTACACTCTCTTCCACACTGCAATTTTTAAAAAACTTGTTTCTCATTCTATTAACTTCACCCTGTGCAGAATTGTCTCCAAAAAAAATTTCTCCTTTATGAACAATCCCTCCTCCAAAACCAGTACCAAAAGTTGCGCCAAAAAGATTTTGATATCTCTTGGAACTCCCTTTCTTTTCCATAAGACTATTTATTTGAGGAAGAAGCCCGGCAATTGCTTCACCATATGAAAAAAGATCCCCATCGTTATTTATAAATACAGGTATCTGGAATTTATCCTCAAGCATTGGCCCAAGAGCAATACCTTCTCTAAATGCTGGAAGATTTTCTAAATCACCTATAATTCCTTTCTTATAATCAGCAGGGCCTGGGAAAGCAAAACTAATAGCAGCAGGTTTCTTTGGCACACTTGACTCCACTTGTTTAAAACCATTGATAATTCTCTCTAAAAATATTTTCAGATTATCTCCTGGAGTATCCAGCCTTATTGGATCAATTATCTCTTTTTCTCCTTTTATTGCAGAAAACACAAGATTTGTACCACCAGCATCCAGAGTCATAACTACTCGTTTATCTTTAGAATATCTCATCACATGCTCCTTTATTTTTAACTTAAATTAAAAAAACTAATAGAGTAGCAACTGCAATTAGTGTTACAGCTGGAAAAGCAAGGTATTTATAAACCTTTATTAAAGACGAGTTAAAGTATTCATTAGTCAACACAAGACATAGATGCACTGGTGAAAGTAAAACACCTGCAAAACCTACAACATAAATATACAATGAAATGAAAAACGCATTCGGTAAATTGGCAAATAAAGGAAATAGAACAGGATAGGCAATTGCTACAAATGCCTGATTTACACCAGTTAAAAGCCCCATTATAAAAGATATCAAAAAAGAGATAAAAATAACCATTACAAAAGATATATCTTCTTCTTGAAGAGTTTCAAATACATTAGAAATTGTTATTATCCTCTGGAATATCATAACGCTTGCAATCAATATTAAATTCTTTAAAACAAATTTAGAAAACAATACCTCTGAAAACTCCTTTATTTTCAGGCGAAGAACAAGAGTAAGAATTATAGAAACAATAACTAATGACAGATATAATGGGATAGAAAATATAAAAAACAAAAGAATAACTAAAAGCACAGGCCATATGCCTGCAATAAAATCCTTTATTGTTTTAGAAAAAGGAATATTAACTTTAGGTGATAATGGTCTTATATTGTGTTTTTTGAAGTATATAAAAGACACAATTAAACCAGTTGATATATTTAAAATCGTAAAAGGAGATTGAAATAGAATAATCTTTTTCAAAGGTATTTGAGATAAAGTTTGAAAAACCAGAAGACCCACATAGATAGGCCATATAAATTCCCACAAATGTCTGAACCAGAAATTTATAAAAGTATTAAATTCAGGTTTTAAATGCATCTTTTTTGTAGAAACATCAACAAGAGGTGCTGAAAAAAGAGCTCCACCGGGCATTGGTAGAAATCCTATAATTGCGGGTGAAACCATTGCAACAATACGTTTGTCTTTAATGATTGAATTTAAAGAATTTATCAATTTATCAAACATTTTTGCTGATTTTTGTATTGCTCCAATATAAAGAACAGCCATAATTATAATAAAAAGCTGAATTGTTCTCTCTTCTATTAAAACCTGAAATGATGAAACAAATGCAGTTTTTAGATTTACATGGAAAAGAAAAACTGTATAAGCAGATAGCAAAAGAATAGAAAAAGCTAAATTGATTTTTACTCTCAAAAAAATAAAAAGAGCAAAAACAACAGATCCTATTTTTAATAAAATTATTCCCAATTAATACCTCAAATAAAAGATTGATTATAAATAAAATCTTTACATATTGCAATTAAAGTAGTGAAGAGTAACAAGTAAAAAGATAAAAGTAAAAAGTAAAAAGGAAAGCTCAAACTTAGACTCAAATCTTGGTAAGAGGTAAGGGGTTAGAGGTAAGAGGAAAAATTAAATAGTTTTGAGTTGATGAGTAGATGAGTGAATGAGTAAATGGGTAGATGGGTGAATGAGTAAATGTGTAGGATCTGGGATTTGGGGACTGGGATTTAGTAAAAAGAAGCTGAATGCTGATGGCTGAATGCTTCTTCCACTTACACAGACACTGTCACTGACACTTACACTGACACTCACACTTCGACACTACGACACTTTGACGTTTCAACATCTCAACACTTCCACATAAACATGCACTTGAACATGAACTTAAACTAATTTTCCTTGACAAACCTTTTAAGGTTCTTTATTATTGGATTTATAAA
>JAUWNT010000168.1 GCA_030612495.1 Candidatus Aminicenantota bacterium | reverse complement strand
TTTTCTCCATATTTAATAACTCTATCGAATTTTTTTGATTCAAAAGCTGCTCTTACTATACTCAAAATAAATTTTTTATCAACCTTTTGATCATCTTCTCTATTTTTATTATAATACTCTTCCAATTTCTGAAATCTCAATACTGGATTTTTCTCTTGCAAAGCATTTTCATACATATTTTTAGAATTATCATCTTGTGCAAAGATATATATAGAAACGAATAAAATAAACAATAAAATCAATAAGGTAAATCTTTTCATACGATTCTTTAAAATTTTACTTTCTAAATTTATTAACAATCCAAATGCAAAAAGAGTTTCTTATAAAAAAGTTTAAAATATTAATAAAATTATTTTTATTTAGGAAGAGATTTAACAATCTCCTTTGCAGTTATTGCTTCCGGGCTATTAGGATCCAACTCAATAACCTTATTAAACATTTTAACAGCAGTTGCAAAATCACCTTTATTTAAATAAGCATAACCAAGTTTTAAAAATGGTACATTCCATGTAGGCTTTATCTTTGAAGCCATTTTAAAATAAGTAATAGCAGCATCCATATTATTGCTATTTAAATTAATTTCTCCAACATTATAAGCAAGTATCTCATCCTCAGGATTCATTTCAATTGATCTTTTGAAATAAGATTGAGCTTTTTCAAGTTCCTGTTTACCCAAATATATTCCTCCAATGGTTCCTAAAGCTTTTGCTGCAGTTGATATATCTTTCTTTTCCTCTGCCTTTTTTATTACCTCTTCATAGATCTCAATTGCCTTATCCAGATCACCCTTTTCTCTATAACAATCAGCTATTTTATAGCTAATTTGATAAACATCAGGTGCTTTTTCTATGACCTTCTGAAATGCTGCAATTGATTCATCATACTTTTTTTCTTTAAATAATTTATTCCCCTCTTTAAGGAATTCCACAAGATCTTCACTTACAACAGCTTTATCCATTGCTTTTAATTTAAGAATAACAGGTGGATTTTTTGAAAGCTGTCTTACGAAAACAAGAGTATTTGTCGGTACATACCCATCTGCTGAAGCTGTAACTCTGAATTTCCCAGTTCCAAGTGCAATAACTGACCATATACCTTTTTTATCTGTTGTTGTTTCAAATTTCGTTATCTCATCCTCAAACAGTAATACTACTTTTGCATTTTCAATCGGGTTTTCAGCTTCATCAAGCACCTTACCTTTAAGTCTTCCTTTTCCTCTGCTCTTCTGAGCATATAATGGGTTTAATAATAAAACCGAAAATAAAGCTACTGCAATAAAAATCTGAAATTTCCTGTATTTCATATTTACCTCCATAATATAATTTTTTTTATTTAATTTTCATTTTCAAGGTTTTTTCAGCCTTTTTCTTATCATATGAATTTTCTAATTTCAATTTTAATCTATAATTTCCTGGATAAAGATTTATATCTAACAACTCTTTTATTAAATAATATTTCTCAAGCTGTTCCAGATCCTTTTTTGTAATAGAAATTAAATAAGATTTTTCAAAATTCCATGTTTTTTTATTTTTATTTTTAAAAATTTCTATAAAAAGTTTAAGAGATGTCTGAAACCTCTCTCCCTTATCCTTTGCTTCAAAAGATATCTTTTCATAGGGAATTGAAAGCTGAAATAGAGTTTTTCCATTCTTTAATTTATTCATTTTAAACTTAAAATCAAAAATGAGTTTTTCTTTTATATGATCCTGATCTAATACCATTCCTGCTTTTGTTAATTCAATCATATGATAATTACTTAAAGGTACGAGATCATAACTTCCTGTCCTATGACTGTCAACAAACAGAACCGGAAAAAACCCATAATACCATATCTCTACTGGAGGATCATAAAATGAATATCCCATAGGATATACCTGCCTGTTATCAGGTGCCCCTAAGAGTATATAAACACGGCCTCTATCACTCAGCCAACCATGTCGACCTTCAGTTGTAAATAATTTATTTGATTCCTCAATACGTGACAAATAAGTTTCTTTATATATATTTCTTTCAGTTTCAGGCTCAGGGTCTCTTTTTTTCCAAAAATCTATTTTAAATTGTTCTCTTTCATTTTTTGAAATATTCAAAAAGATCTTTCTCTCCTGTTTTTTTATAATGTATTTAACAAGAGATAAAAACTCTTTATCTTTAGGGGGTAAACTTTTTCTCAGTTTATATTGCTGAGAACATGCTATCTGGAAAAAAATAATACCAATAGATATAATTAAAATATTCCTATTTTTTATTCTATTTTTTTCCATTATTCACTCCCTTTAATCTTAATACTAAATTCTTAATTTTCTCCTGTTTTGGATCCTCCTGTAAAGACATCTCCCAGAATTTAATAGCTTCCTTTTTATTTCCAACATTTAAATAACAGTGTGCCAATGCGTTCAAAACATTTATATTCATGCCAAGATGAGTAAGGTATTCTCCATAAAAATTGATTGCTTCCTGATATTTTTTCAATCCATGCAATGCTCGAGCTTTAATCAATAAAAATTTGTTCCTATTAGCACCTTTCAAAAATGGTTCGACAATATTCTCAATTTTATTGTACTCTTTTAATCTCAAAAGAACACGGCAAAAATCAACAGAATACTTTAATGATAGGGGATTATAAGAAAAAGATTTTTCAAAAAAGTTTTTAGCACGTTTGTAATCTCTCTTATTGAAATATTGATTACCTAAGATATTAAATTTCTCAGTTTTGTCAGCCTTATTCATAGGAAGGGAAAGAATCCAGGGCCTTTTTAATTTTAAAGGTGCAATATAAAAATCAGAGTTTTCTTCTAAAACCTTATTATTCGCATTATATACAGAAACCTTAAGAGAATAATAATCACATAAAAAATTTTTTAAGGAGACTTTTTCCAAAAAATTCATATTTTTATAATCTCTTATATTTTTCTCCATAGAAAAAACGATTTTTTTATCTTTATCCTTGATGATTTTATATTCAATTATACCCTTTTTCTCAAATTCAGAAGATATACCTTTAATTTGGAACCATACAAAAAGTGTATCAGCAGAATTAAAATCATTTCTTGGAGAGGGTACAAGCTGAATATCATCAAGTACAAAAGGCTTTAATTTACCTTTATATTTTATATCATCAACTGCGCGATTCGCAAGTATTATTGAGCTCATCTGAGGTCCATGTGTGTCAGATACAATCAAATCGCCCTCAGTTGAAGTGAACTCTTTACTTACTGTATTCATAAGAAGAATATTATATTTATAATTTCCCTTTATCAAAGGAAACATATCCTGAAAACTAAACAGCTTATTTTGAATATTTTGCAGTTTTGAAACTTCTAATTTTATTGGGACCTTTTTAGTAAATTGATAAATTGTTCTATTGTTCATATCAGTAACTCTACCATTTATCTCAAGGTTCGTATATAGATGATCTTTATAACGCTCTAAAGAGAGTTTTTTTGGCTCAATCAAATAGTGAACAAAATTTGTACCTGATTTATCTCCAAATACTTTTACCATTGAATTGTTTTCAATGTAATTAATCATATTCTCAACTTTTACAATACCTCTATATTTCAATATCTTTTTTGCATAGGAATCATTTACCTTCTTTGTTGGAGCATGCGGGATCTTAGATGCAATAAGCAATTCTGAAGAAATAGATGGAGAAACAGTATGTCTGCTTTCACTCGGGATCAAAGTTAATGAAGTCCTGGCTACAATAGGCTCAATTTCATACAACTCATTATAAGCTCTATTATAATCTAGCACATCCCCCATATAATTTGTAAGCAGACCTGAAGGTCCATCTTTTAATGTACTATATAACACATATTCACCTACTCCATCTTTTTTATAAAACACAAGATTAAATGCATTTGGTAAGCCATACTCAACTTTTCCCGAATAAAACCATATAATAGTAGGAAACATCCCTGTTTTATTTAAGAATCTATCTATATGATTCGGTTGACCAAGAATTGTATATATGCGCCCCATATCTGATCTCCAACCAGGGCCTGGTGATTCATGGCCATACCACCTGTTTGCATATTCTATTCTTTTATAATGCTCTTTTTTAAATTCATTATCTTCAGTATTCGGATTTGGGTCTCTTTGTTTCCAGAAAGCCTTTATAAAAACATCACGCTCTCTATCTGTTTTTAATAAAAGAAATACCTTCTTTTCCATAGGGGTTATTATATAAACAACCTTTTCCTTAATCCAATCCCTGTATGTTTTTGGTAAAT
>JAUWNT010000133.1 GCA_030612495.1 Candidatus Aminicenantota bacterium | reverse complement strand
GTATATATGGAAGCTTCCCGAGCGGCTACCGGCATATTAGAAGTATTAGCTATTAATACTGTCCGGTCCATCAAGGGATTGTCTGTATTCGGATCTTTAAGTTTAGGAAAATCTTCCAGCACTTCGGTCATCTCATTTCCGCGTTCACCACAACCAATATACACGATAATATCAGCATCGCTCCACTTAGCTAACTGATGTTGGGTAATGGTCTTTCCAGTACCAAATCCTCCAGGAATACCAGCGGTACCACCTTTAGCCAAAGGAAAGAAAGTGTCAATAACTCTCTGCCCGGTAACCAATAATTTTTCTATAGGCATCCTCTGAGCTACGGGTCTTGGTTGCCTGATGGGCCATTCCTGGTACATTTTAAGCTCATACTTTTTACCATCTTCGTTTAAGACAACTAATATATCGGAAATAGTGTAGGAACCACTCTTCACTGCACTAACTACTTTGCCCTTTATCCCCGGAGGAACCATAACTTTGTGTACTACCATAGATGTTTCCTGGACATTCGCGAAAATCTTGCCAGGTTTTAAAATATCTCCAGGTTTCACCATAATCTCCACTTCCCAGGACTTTCTCTCGTCTATAGATATGAGGCCCATACCCTCGGGAATAAATTTAAATCCCTTCTCATATATCCTGGAAAGAGGTCTCTCAATACCATCAAAAATATTGCCAATAATTCCCGGTCCAAGTTTTAAAGAAAGAGGTCTTTCGGTGCCCTGTACTTTTTCTCCTATCCTGAGACCTGAGGTCTCTTCATATACCTGAATGGTACCCAAGCCTTTTTCTAAAGAAATAATCTCTCCTATGAGTTTTTTTTCGCCCACCATCACCATTTCTCGAACCATGAAATCTTCCATATGATTAGCTTTTACTACGGGACCATTAACGTATATTATATTTGCTTGTCTCGTCATTTTATTACCTCATTCAACCATGAAGACAGATATTCTCCAATCAGCTTCTTGCTATCTTCCATAATATTATTTACAGTAAAATCTATCTCCAATCGACCATCACCGCTTTTAACAAAAACTCCCCCAATCAGACTGTTGTCAGCTTCAATTTTATAGGTATCCTCATCTCGTAAGGACGTTATGGTACTTAAAATAACTTTTTGGTTGTTTTTAATGTCATCACTACTGAAACTAAAGTTCACGAATTGGTCGCCAGAAAACCTGGATAATACTTGTTTTATAGCTTCCTTTAAAAATTCTATATACTCTGCCGTACTAGTAAAAGTTCTGGTTTTCTTCTTAACTTCCTCTATAATTCTTTCAATAAATTCTTGCTTCTTTTTTAATACTTCCAGGTGCGTAGCAGAGCGGGACCTTAAAATCATCTGCTGCTTTTTAGTTATAGCATCTTTTGTGGCACTCGCTATTGCTTCCTTTTTTCTTTTTTCATTATCCTTTATAATAGTAGATCGCTGGCTTTCATAATATTTCACTAACTTTTTATTCTTTTGCTGAAAGTCAAGTTCTATTCTCTCTACAATTACCTTGGTGAAAAGGGAAATTTTATCTTCTATACTATTGGGCATAATATTCTATTCACCTCAAATTTTAAGTCCGACGGATTCTTTTATATGTTTAGTTAAAAAATCAGGAGGTCGTCTTGTACCGTGTCTATCGGGAATCTCAACTATTACGGGAAGACTATGGGAAAGCTTCATTTCATTTAGTTCCAACTGTACTCTTTCCGCTAATAGTTCTGTTATAATTAGAATTCCTATATCCCCACTTCTCTTTACCTTTGCCAACTCTTTTAATATTTCTTCCTTTTCATGGACTACGACTCCTTCTACACCAGATAACCTCATGCCAGTTAGAGTATGAGTATTGTCACTTAACAAAAATATCTTCATACAAATCCTTTTATATTTTACTCAATATTATTATTGAAATAATCAAACCGTATATAGCAATACCTTCAGCCAGACCTACATATATAAGGGTTTTACCCAAAATATTTGGATCTTCAGAAACAGCTCCTAAAGCAGAAGAGCCTACGGCGCCCACAGCATAACCAGCGCCAATGGTAGCAAGTCCCGTGGAAATTGCTGCCGCTATAAATCCCATGCCCGCCGATGATGAATCTGTTGGAGAAGCAGCATAGGTAATGCCCTGCTGCATTAAGAAAAACAGGAACGCTGCCACCATTACTCCATAAATCGATACGCTGGCTTTCACTAACTTTTTAATCCTTTTTGCATTAACTTCATTTTTCTTTAAATAAATATAGAACCCTGCTGCCATGGTCAATCCTGACACAGCCATGGCAATAAAGACTACTGCATAATACATTCTTAAGACCCCCATTTCAAATTTATAATATTATAAAGATATATATTTCCGATATTACAAAAAATACTTTTCTTATGAAATAAACTTATTCTCTTACCTGTAGATGATAAAACTTTTATTTTTGCCGGGATATATTCTATACCATCTCCCCGAAAGTATTTCGTAAAAAGCTCGTAATATTCCAGTCTTAAAGCCTGAATAAAAACTATAAGACCTTCCAAACTAATAATTATTATATTCCCCAACACCAATATCGACAGAGAACCCCATGAGGTAGTCATCATCCTTGCCATGGTGGCAAAGGCTATATAGAGTCCCACATGGTTCAAAGCAAAAGCTCCTACTCTTATGAAAGATAAAGTGTTAGAAATTATAGAAAGCAGAGTTTCTATTACCCCAAACCCCTCTTCTATATAGTAATTAGCCGGAGATTTTTGGTAAAGCTTATCGGCATGGATTAGCTTGTTAGCTAAGGGTTGTTTAAATACCATCAAAAGAAGAAGGCTAATCATAATATAAATAAATGCTGGGGATATACTGGAATGAGTAACGACGACACGGAAAACCGTATACAGTAATATTAGATAAAAAATAAGTCCTGCTGCTCCGTTTCTACTGAAAAGTCCTCGTTCTACGTTTTTTTCGATTCCGGAATTTATTATGTTATATATATAAGCACCTAAGATAAGCGCTATACCAAAAACCACTCCGGTTATCAAGATATAATTGATATTTGCCATAGGCCTGATAATGAGTGGTGGTATGATTTTCTCAGAGCCAAAAACACTCCCATAAATAAAACCGAAAACGGTGGAACTTAAACCTATTCTGCTTAACACTCCGCCCAAGCTTCCCTTTTTCAAGACAAGTTCTAAAATAAAACCAGCAAAAAGCAGTATAAACCCTTGACCCACATCGCCAAACATCGCTCCGAAGAGAAGCATATAAGTTAGACCAAAAAAGATCGTAGGATCTTTTTCGTAGTAAGCCGGAGTGCCGTACATCTTTACCAGTATTTCAAAAGGTTTGAAAAGTTTCATGTTACTAAGTTTTGTGGGCGGGTGTAGGTTAGAACCACCTTTATCTACATCATCCACCAGAATTATAACATCACCCCCGAACTGGGCTTCCAATTCGCTTTTCAGCTTGGCCACATTACTGACAGGAACAAAGCCAAACATAAAAAATAGTTTATCCCCATTAGCCATATCCGACTTGAGTTCTTCGATTTTTTTCTCTATTTCCAGCCTGGAATAAGCCTTTTTTAATTCTCCAATGTATTTTACTTTATAATCTTCCAGGGATTTCTTAAGAGATTCTATGACCTTTTCTTCCTTGTCTATAGCACTATCAAGTTCCTCTATAACTTTGACAGCAGTGCCCGTAAATTCTACAGGTAAAGGTAAAAGGGTATAATTAAGAGATCTAAAAATCTTTTCTAATATTTCTTCCAGGATTACCGGAGTTATAGAAACCACTATGACATATTTGCTTTCCACTGCCAACTTTAAAACTACTGCGGGTATATTCTCGTAATTCTTCTTGAGCTTGTCATAATTTTCTCTGGAAATTTTTATAAGTCTAAAAGCAAGATGTTTGATACAAATAAGCTGTCCTATATCAAAATCAAATCTTGACAGATATTTGAGGCTATTAATGTACTCTCTTTTTTTATTGATAGAACGCATCTTTTCTTCTATCTCGTCAGCGGTGGAATGAACCCTATCGTAGATTTCCGAAAGATGCTTCATAAAGTCATCATAGTTATAATCCTGACCAAGATATTCCTCTCTTACCTGTGGCTTTATATCAAAAAGGCTTAATAAAGATTTTACCACCTCTTCATCTTTGGTAAAATCTTTCTTTGAAGAACAGGGTTTTAAGAAAGGTAGCTCTTCTAAAACTTCTATATTTTTCTCACTGGGGGGCAGAAAAAAATCGCTGGAATTTACCCTAACCAGAGCGTTTATCGTATGCACACTTCCGTTTAAAAGCACCAAACGTAAAACTTTGCTTAAAAGATTTTTTTTACCTATAACTCCAACAATTTTCATTTTTTCTACACTCATAAGAATATCTCCTTGAACTTATGCAACTTTCACCAGAAATTTCCTCGCTTCTTCTGATGGTATGTCATATCTTATAGCCTCTAGTATGGAAATAATATCCCTTATTTCAAATTCAAATGACCATACGAAATCTATAGTTTGAATTATACTCAGGGAAAACTGCCGGTCTAAAGCCTTAAGTTTATAATACATAAACCTATTTATGCGCCTTTCCATATATATATCCCTGGACATCTCTTCTTTTTTGAATAAAAACCCATAAATTGTATTTGTTATCATCTTGTAGAGCTCTTCAAGGTTTTTTGTATAACACATAGCTTTGCGCTTCTTAAAAGTTAGTTTATCTCCAAAATTTATAGTATAATTTAAGAGCTCTTCAGGTGACAGGCTGTAAAATTTTTTACCTCGGTATACCCACTGAATATTATAAAGATCAGCTAACAAACCTTCCCATTTCTTTAATATTTTCCTATCTTCTCGGGATATCTTTAACTTTCGGCTTTGAATAATGCTAAAATACCCCATGTCTAAGGCCATCTCAAACCTAAAGCGGTTTTCTTTCTTGCCATTCACAAGGGGTATTAAGAACTCATAAAACTCCGAACCTTTCAGAGAATATATTAAATCCCGGTTAGTCTTTGATTTAAAAAGTATTTTAGGATCAACTCGGCTGTACTTACCTAAAAAAGAGAGAGGCTTTTCAATAGTTTCTAGATCCTTTCCATTAAAAATACTTCTAGATAAAATCTTTAAATCCTCTATTTCATATTTTATATAAAGCGAACGGATAAGTTCTTTGTAATCATCTCGAAAATAGTAAATGAGTTTATCCATATTTTTTATCATGTTGTTCTTCAAAATATCTTCCAAGTCTCGCCTGCTGATATTATCTATATTAATTTCTCTTAACAGCTTGCCGTAAGAAGTGTTATCTTTTAAATAACGAGCTACACCAACTACAGACTTTTTCTGAATCATGTTTAAGTAGTCTTCGCGTTTCAAAAAATCTTTTTCTAACGCCCTTATCTTTGTATTTACAGCTGCATATATAATTACTTTATCCATGGGTTTCTTTCTTAATATTAAAAATTTGCTTTAAGATTTCATCAGTAATATTTTTTTGGGATTTTTCGAATTTTTGCTCCATATCCTCGAGAATTTCTTTTGTATCCATCTTTAGCTTACTCACTTCTTGTTGTCCTTCTTG
>JAUWNT010000095.1 GCA_030612495.1 Candidatus Aminicenantota bacterium | reverse complement strand
TACATTACATTTTGATGTATTTTTTAACAGTTTGCGTATAGAATAAAAAGCAAATGGTATATCAAAAAATATGGTTATTTTACTTTCAGGGATTATTTCTTTTTCTACTATTTCATACAATTTTATGATTTCAGAAATTTCTAATCCCTGGTCATGAGCAAATGCGTCACCACGGCCTACTTCCTGGACATGATTAAATTTAACAGACCCACATCCTATTTTTTGAGCAAGTTTAACAACATCTTTCATTTCTAAAACATTACCTTTGTGTAAAGTGCATATAAGCTGTACACGAAATCCTGCTTTAACAAGATGCTTTATGCCTTCAATAGCCTGATTAAAACATCCCTTAACACCTCTTAGATCCTCATGAGTTTTTGCATTTGCTCCATCAATACTTACAGAGATAAAGGGTTTTCTCTTTCTATTCTTTAAAAAATCTGCCATGTTTTTATCAATTAATATTCCATTTGTTTCTATAGTAAAGCTTATATTCTCTTTTTCTATAATATCCACAATTTTTTTAAATTCAGGATGGAGTAATGGTTCTCCTCCAGTGAGTTTAACAGAACCGAGTCCTAAAGGTTTTGCCTGAATAATTGCATTTTTTACATATTCAGGCTTTACGAATTTTCCATTTTCCGGATTTTCTTTAAATTCCGGAGCAATCCAGCAGTGTTTGCATGCAAGATTGCAGGAACCTGAAATATATAGATATAGAGATGTTAAAGGAGGAATTCCCTTTGGTAGATCTAATTTTGTTTTCTTTTGTGTTGAGATTTTATCTCTATTATTTTCGGTTTCACAGGGCATCTATTCCTCCGGTTTCCTTTTTAAATTCTCTATAGCAATCTTCAGGGTTTGCTCTGTTAAAATCACCTGTTAATTGATGAGCCATTCCCGGGCAGCTTCCATTGCAATATTCATTCCACTCACAATTCTCACATCCTGGCACTTCTTTCATAGGAATCTTTCTACGGTTTCTAATATCCCACATAATTTTATTATTCTGCCAGATATCTTTTATTGAATCTGTAAGTATATTTCCAAGCTTTAATCCTGGCAGCATACAGCAAGGAACAATGGTTCCATCATGCAGAATATCTATTTTTGAAAATACACATCCGCAAGCAGTTAAATAACCCATTTGCCATGTTTTTGGTTTTTCACCAGTTTTTTTAGCATGCTCCATTTCAGCATACATTTTTAGCTTTGCTTGAGGCCCTGCTTGAGCATTTAAACGGCCTGGATATCTCTTCAAAAGTTTTTCAATTATGCGCATTGCTTCAAGTTTTTCTTTATTTGTCAGAGACATAGATGCTTCATTTCTACATCCTGAACCGATTGGCATTGATTCATTGTTGCCGAAAGAAGAAACACCGATATCTTCAAGCAATAATTTTGCAATATTTTCTAAATCATCAAGATTGTGTTTGTTAATGGTTGTTCTCACTGCCAAAGGAAAATTATTCTCTTTTAAAAGTTTCAGTCCTTTAATTGCTCTGTCAAAACTATTCGGTCTGCTTTTATTGTGTATCTCAGCACATGATCCATCTATGGATATCTGAATATAATCAAGACGAAGTCTTCGTTTACCATTTTCAAATTTTTTAAGTATATTTTCATTGATTAATGTACCATTACTTAAAATATTATAACGCATATTATTGGATATAATTCCATCTATTAATTCAAAAAGATCAGGACGAATAAAAGCTTCTCCTCCAGTTAATGAAACATCCATAACATTGAGGTCTTTAAGTTTTTTAAAGAAAGAGAGCCATTGTTCTGTACTCAGGTCTTTTAATCCTTCCATTTCGTTTGCGTAAAAACAGTACTTACATTTCAGGTTACATTTACCTGTTATTGATATACTAACTGATTTTGGAGTAGGTATTATATGAAAACTGTTTTTTGCTTTCATTTATTCCTTTTGATCTTTAATAATGCCTATAAATCCGGACTCTTTCATTTCATTTATAAATGATTTTACCTGTTCTGAAGCTTTGTCATCAGGCACTTGATCAAAGGAATTTTTAAGAGCTTTTATGATATTACCAATATTATGCTTTTTTTCACATAATTTCCAGATAAAAAGACCTGTTGTATTAAGTACTTTTATCTGGTTTGTATCCGGGTTGAAGAGAAGGGCTCCATCAATATCTTCTTCTCTAAGAACTACATCCGGGTTTTTGATATATTCTACTAAATTTTCATTTTTTGTTCTCATCTATACTCCTTAGTTGCAAAAAAATTAATAAACCCAATTAATAATGTTTTAAAGTTATATAAATTATATAATACAATATATTAATGTCAAGTTTTAGAAATAGGTTTTTGCTTGATTATAAATTTCTGTAGTTTGTAGAATAAGTAGTAAAAAATAGGGAGTATGAATAATATAAGTAATGCTGATGTTGTTAGACCTCCAATAGTACATAGAGCAAGAGAAGACCATATATCTGTTTTTCCTGGTTTTTGAAATAAGATTAAGGGAATCATCCCAAAAACTGTTGTTGATGTTGTCATAAATATTGGTCTGATTCTTTCCTTAGTTCCAATTATTATTGATCTGATAATATCTGTTGAATTTTTCAGGTGTCTATTAATATTATCAATTAAAATGATTGCATTATTTACAACTATTCCGGAAAGAAGAATCACACCTATATAAGCGGATGAATCAAAGTTGTAGTCCATTATAATAAATGCCCAGAAAACTCCGATTAAAGCGAGCGGGATTGAGATCATAATTATAAGAGGTTGTAAAAAATTTTCATATAAAATCCCTAAAATAAGATAGATCAAAAATAAAGAAAGTATTATTGCAAAATTTAGCTGGCTTTCCTCCTCTTCACTCATTAAATATTTTCTTTCTTCAAGGCTCTTTTTAAAACCTGGAGGAACTTTCAGGTTATTGTATAATGTCTTATGGTATTTATTCCCGCTTTTTGAAGATCCTAAATAATCCCAATTTATGCTTGCAATATACTCCTGATTTTCTCTCCCGATTCCTCCTTTTTGCATTGTAAAACCAATATCAACCACATCCTTTATTCTGAATGGAATACCTTCAGGAGTCTCAAAATTCATATTTAGAATATCATCAAGTTCAAGTTTTTTAACATCAGATGATTTAATCTCTACGAATATTTCTTTATCATTAAATTTTATTTTTTGAAAACCTGAGCGCTCTCTTAATACAGAAGATATCAAATTCGAAAGATATTGTTGCGATATTTTGTAGATTTTTAATTTTTCCATATCTGGTTTAAAGAAATAGTATTTTTCTTTTGCTCCCCAGCTCATACGAGTATCTGTATTGATTTCAACCTCTTTAATTCGCTTGTGATTTAATAAAGATTTTTTTACCTTATTTGCAAAATCAAGTAATTTCTCAAGGTTATAACCCTTAATTTGAATTGAATAGGGGAGGAAAGAGCCAATATCTGGATAATAATGATAACCTTCTGGATCAAATCCCTGGACAGATACTCCAATTCCAGCAAGGTTTGTTGCCAATGCGATCAATTCCTGTTTTAGTTGATATGGATATTGTGAAAATTCAATTTCTTCAGGGAATGTAATAGAAATATTTGCATATCTAAAACTCGAGTATATATGTGTTATGATCTCTTTTTTATAAGGTTTTGATAATGCGATTTTTTCAAATTTTAATATTGTATCTTTAATATCTTTAAATTCAGCACCTGAAGGAAACCTTAACCCAACATATAGGCTTTCTTTATGGTACCAACTGAAGAATTTCCCAAAAGATACCTCTTCTTTAAAGTGAGTATAAGAAAAAATAAATAAGAGAATAACAGGTAAAATTACTGTAAGGGGATATTTCAAAATAAATGGGAAAAAATTTCCTGTTTTAATGTGTGCTCTATTTTTATTGGTTTTTATTGCAATTCTTGCACTCAATGAAGGGATAAGTATAAAAGAGACAATTATTGATGATAATAAGGATATTGTAATAACATATGAGAGTGGTAAATAATAGACTTTTAATCTTCCCTGGAAATATGTGAAGGAGAAGAATACAATTATTGTTGTTATTGTTGAGGATAATACAGGTAGAAAAACTACTCTTGATCCTTCAACAGCTGCATCTTTGAGGTTAAAACCTCTTTCTCTGTATCTTAGAATACTATCAAAAACAACAACTGCATTGTCAACAAATAGCCCGAATCCCAATGCTAAACCTGATAAAGTTAATATGTTTAAGGGAATTTTTAAAATATAGATTACAGTAAAAGTAGTAAATACTGAAAAGAAGACAGAGGAAAATATTAATAATGAGGATTTAATGTCTCTTACAACAATAATTAATATTGTAAATATTATTATCAATATAAGTAAAGCAATTTTAATAAGTTTTGACAGGTTTTGTTTTAGTTCCTTACTTTCATCTTGCTGAATTACAAATTCAACTCTATGTTTTAATTTATTTGCAAGTTGTTGAAGTTTGGCTTTTAAGCTTTTTGCCATTGTAAGAGAACTAATATTTCTTTCTTTATATATTGTAAATCCAATAACAGGCATTCCCTGAAATCTCATTTCATTACGCAATTCCTGGTAACCAAAATATACATTTGCAATTTCTTTTAATAATATTTCTTTTTTTCCTAATTTTATTAATACAATGTTCTGAATATCTTGAATCCTTTTAGGGTTCTCAGATAATGATAAAGTTATTTCTTTTGCCCCCTTTTTCATAGATATTGATTGAATATTATAAAAATTTTGTCTTAATTTATAATAAATGTAATCTAATGAAATTTTGAATTTTTTCAATTTATCCATATTCGTTTGAATCTTTATTTCAGGCTCAATTCCGCCTGTAAGCTCCACTTTCTCTATACCTGGTATTGATTTCAAATATGGTTCTATCTCTTTTTCAGCAATTTTTTTTAAGTTATATATTGAGTAATTTCCAACCACACCTATTGTAAAGAATGGTTTTTTCTTGAAGTCATCAGGCACATATGATTCAATACGGGGCTTTTGAACTTGAACTGGCATCTCTTTTTGAAGTTTGTTTAATCTTTCTCTAAGAATCACATTCGCAAAATCCATTCTAGTGTTTCTATTAAATTCAATTTCAAGTTGTCCGTTTCCTTGAGTTGCCCTGCTTTTTAGTTTTGAGATACCCTTTATTTGCATTATTTCTTCTTCTGCTGGTAAAAGTACTTTTCTTAATATAGTATCAGGGCTCGCGCCACCCCAGGAATATGTTATTGTTAAAGAGGGTAAATTTTCTTCTGGAACAAGCTCGATGGGTGTGTTTTTAAAAGAGTAGAATCCTAATATTATAATAATTGTAAAAAAGATAATTGCCAGAACAGGACGATCGATTATCTTGTTCATAGTGCCTTTTTTTATTTACCTTCTTTTATTTTTATCTTTTTTTTCTCTTTCAATTCCTCTAATATTTCATAGAATACAGGAATAAGAATTAGAGTAAGTAGGGTTGTGAAGATAAGGCCTCCGATAATAACAACTGCAAGAGAGCGCTGGAGTTCCGATCCTGTTTGTTTCATCAATGCCATTGGAATAAGAGCGAATATTGTTGTGAAGCTGGTCATTAAAATGGGTCTTAATCTAACTTTAGATGCTCTTATTACTGCTTCTCTTATTTTCCAGCCCTGTTTTCTCAATTGATTTGAATATTCTACTTTTACAATAGCGTCATTAACTCCAATTCCTATTAAAACTAAAATGCCTATTCCAGAAATGATGTTTAATGAATTTCCGGAAATTAAGAGGAAGAGGAAAGCTCCAATAACTCCCATTGGCACAGTTAGCATTATTATAAAAGGTTGAACTAGATTCTCAAATTTAGCTGCCATTATCATATAAACAAGAATAATTGCAAGAAATATGGCTTGTTCTAAAGAATCGAATGCCTTTTTTCTTTCTTCCTTTTCACCGGAGAATATAAATCGTGTATTAACAGGAATCTCAATATCTTCAAGTTTTTTTTCTGCTTTTGTTATAACATTGTCAAGTCTTGCGCCTTTAACGTCTCCTGAGATCAAGAAATATCTTTCCTGGGACTCTCTTGATATTTCTTTTATAGAGGGAAGCTCTTTTACGTAAATTAGATCTTTTAAAAAATAAGAGTTATTTTTAATTGACATTGGAAGAGATAATAGTTGATCGATCCCCATTATACCTGTGATGGGAACTCTAACGAATATATCGAAAGTTTCTTGATATTTTTTAAGCTCTCCTGCTTTTTGTCCTCTAACTGCCTGATTTATAAAATTTGCAACCTGGCTCTTAGTTATATTGAGTTGATTTAGAAGATCCTGCTTGAATCTGATAGTAAATAGAGGCTTCCCTTCTGAATAGGTTGATTTAATATCATATAAACCTTTAATATTTTTTATTCTTGAAACGATTAAATTTACTGCTTTTCTGCCTTCTTTTATGTCTTCATAAAAAACTTTTATCTGAAAATTCTCCCCACTTGTTGATAGGTATTGTGACAGAGTATTTTTTTCAAGGAAAATGGAAAAATTTAATAGATCTTTTTGTTTTAAGATTGCTCTTGCTTTTTTCATTACCTTAGAGCGAAATTTATGAGATTTACATTTTACCAAGTAGTGAATGCTGTTTACTGAGAAATCTTCGCTTCTTGCTGCAAATTTTGACACTGCACCTGATTCTGTATATACAAAATCAACACCTTCTATATTTGAGAGCTTCTTTTCTATTTTAGAAGCAATCATATTGGTTTCTTCAAATCCATATATTGGATAAGTGTTTGCCTTAATTTCAAATTTCGAGCTTTCAGGGCTTGGTAATAGTTCTTTTTTCAAGATTAGAAAGCTTGCAAAAATAGAAACTATAGCTACTAAGCATATCCATAGAGCAATAATTTTTTTATTCATTATCTTTTCAAGAATTTTATGATAATAAATATCAAAGCTTTCATATAAAAGATTAAACCATCTATAAATTGGTTTTAGCAAAAAGTTTAAGGAAATTGTTAAATATTTAAATAAATTTTTAAATATAGAATATATTCCGTGTATAATAAAATATAAAATATTTCCAATAATTTTAAAGGGGAGTAATAGTATGAAGTTTATCCATTCTAAGGGGTAATGGAACCATTTTTTTATGGTTTTTTTTTCAAAATCCTTATAAGAATCTAATTTAAATGTTGTTTTGAATGATGAAAGAGCAGGAAGAAGAGTTACTGCAACGATTAATGATGAGATAAGTGAAAATGAAACAGTAAGTGCCTGGTCCCTAAATAATTTACCTGTTATACCATAAAGATAAATAACCGGGATAAAAATAGATATAGTTGTGAGTGTTGATGCAGTTATTGCTCCACTCACCTCTTTTGTCCCGTGAATAATAGAAGGTATTAATTTTTCATTGTCTCTATGTCTATAGATAGATTCCAGGACAATAATGGAATTATCTACAAACATACCTACACCAAGAACCAATCCACCCAATGACATTATATTAATATTAACTTTGAAAAAGTACATAAGTACAAAGGTTGAAATGATTGATACAGGAATAACTGTTGAAACAAGAATTGGATCTCTGAAATTTTGTAGAAATAATAGAAGTACAAAAAATGCAAGTAATGCACCCAGATAAAGTGAATATTTCAAAGAATTGATTGAAGAGGTAATAAGCTCAGCTTCTTTTGCTATTATAAAAAAATCAAGGTTTTTGAATTCCTTTTTCATATCTGAGAGGCATTGCTCTGCAGCTCTTGTTGCATTAACCGTATTCCCAGCCGATTCTCTGTATATTAAGAGAGCTATTGATTCAGATGCATTGAATCTTATATCTCCCTGTTTTATTTTATTCTTATAGAAAGCCCTTCCTATATCTTTAATTAAAATATTTCTGTTTTTTAGTTTTGTTACTACGATTTCATCAATCTGCTCAGGGGTTTTGACTTCACCTTCTATTTTTAGAGTGTACTTAAATTTATCTTTTTTAACTGTTCCTCCACTCTGGAAAATATTATTTTCTTTTATTGCAGAAACAACATCGTTTAGATTAGCGCCTATGTTTTTTATTTTTCCCGGATCAATTTCAACTGAAATTTCTTCTTCATTTCCACCTCTAATCTCAACTCTTGCAATGCCTTCAACCTGTTCCAATCTTGGCTTAATTATGAATTCAGCTGTTTCTTTAAGGATTTTCATATTCATTGTTTTACTTTTCAATATACTAGTGATTATTGGAGATGAAGATGGATCCCATTCAAGTATGATAGGAGCTTCACAGTCTTCAGGAAGTATCCTTCTCATCTCCTCTATTTTTTCTTTGGTGTGAAGTAATGCAAAATCCATGTCAGTTCCCCAGTGAAACTCAAGGGTTATTATTGATATTCCTTCTTTTGATATTGATGTAACTTTTTTTACATTCGCAATTGGTGCGAGTGCTGGTTCTAAGTAGGAGGTAATAAATTTCTCTATCTCTTCTGGTCCTGAGCCCTGGTATTCTGTTAAGACTGTGATTTTAGGATAGCTTAAATCAGGCAAAAGGTTTATTGATAGGTGTGTAAGAGAGATATATCCTAATAATATTATTCCAATAAAGAACATAATTGTTCCTATTGGCCTTTTTACTGATAAGTCTGTGATGCCCATTTTATTTTATGATTTTTACTTTTGATTGGTGAGCAAGTGTTAATTGTCCTTCAACTACTACCATATCATCTTCTT
>JAUWNT010000122.1 GCA_030612495.1 Candidatus Aminicenantota bacterium | reverse complement strand
ATTTCCAGACATAAAAAAAATAAAAAAAAACTTGAAAAAAAAATTTTAATATGATTTAATAAAAAAAATGGAGGATAGAATGGTAAAAAAGAGAGGAAAGGAAATATATCAACCCCCATATGCTCAAGACCTATCAGGTTTAGGAGCAATAGGCCAGGTAAAACCAATGGGACAATGTGCCTCCGGAACAGATCCCAAAGGTGAACTTTTTGGCTGTGTAGTAGGTGATCTGGTAACAACAGAAGCATGTCCGATGGGAAATTTCCCCGGAGTAGCAGGTTGTGAAACTGGTTCTGATGTTTTTTATGCTAATCATTGTGCCACTGGGACTAACGTTACCTGATGAGGTTGAAGGAGTCTATAGATATTAGAGATTAGAAAATTTATGGTAGATTATTTTAAGGTTGGATGTTGTACGTTAAGGATAAAAAGTGACCCATATATGGATTTCAGTATTAGCCAGTTGGGTAAATTTAGAGTAAAATCGAATAAAGCAGATTATACAATAAGTTGTAAACTTATATCAAACGAAGAATTTAATTATTACACCCGAACTGTAGGCCAGAATAAACAAAATAGTTACAATTATGTCTATTTTTGTCATAAAGATCGTATATTAGTGGAAAAAAGATTTTCCGATAGAAAGATAACTATTAGCTATGCTTTACCAGAGATTGTTCGTGGGGGAATGATTTACGATGTAAAAGCTTTAATTTGGGCCAATATGAAAATTGTTATTGCACAAATGTTAATTTATGATGGATATCTTTTGCTTCATGGCGCCGGTTTGATTCGTAACCAAGTAGTTCTCGTATTTTTAGCATCTGATGGTGGTGGAAAAACTACTCTAATCCGCCATAATACTGGTCATAGTATCCTTAATGATGATCAGGTTTTCTTTGCATTTTCTCATAAAAATAGCATAGTATATTCAACTCCTTTTGGGACAATTAGCCATGGGCAGATATCAGCCCCTCTAGGAGCTTTTTTTTTTATTATTAAATCAAAGAATTTCTCAATACAGCGGATAGAAAACCAAGAATTGCTTAGATCCCTGTGGCAGGATAACCATGAGGTTTATAACGTTTTGCCACAGAATATGAAGAAACGATTATTTCATCTCTTGTCAAACTTAGCTTTTTCAGCACCATTATTTGCTTTAAATACATATTACGGAGAGATTGACTGGGACCAAGTTGATAAAGTTTTAAAGAATACTTGATGTTGTTTGAGATTTTAGGATATTTGATCAGTCAAAAAAGAGAAAAGTTATAAGGGTTAATTAAAAACAAAATTGAAAAAAGATACACGTTTTTATAGAGGGAAAAGTATGAAAGCAAGTTTTCGGGTTGGCGACAGATTACATATAAAACCAGTATTAATAAATAAACTAAAGAGAGGTGATGTAATCATCTTTAAAGGAACAGATCATAATGGAGAGGAAAAAGAACTGGTTCACAGAGTTGTTTCAATAAACAAAGATGGTCTGTATACAAGAGGAGATAATAACAGACAAAATGATGACATATTAGTAACACAGAAAAACTTTAAAGGAATTGTCACTCATTTTGAAAGAAATGGCAAGAAAAAGCCTGTAAAAGGCGGATTTCAAGGTATGATAAAAGCTAAAATTCATTATTTAACTCTTTCGATAAAGAGGCTTATCCGTGTAATATTCAGAATGCCATATAGAGCTTTAAAAAAAAGTGGACTTGTCCCAAAGATATGGAAACCAGATATAAAAAAGATTTTTATAAAAACTTCTGATGAAGAAATTATTAAATATATTCACGGTTCACATACAGTAGCTCAGATGTGGCCAAAAAAAAAGAAATTTCTATGCAAAAAACCATATGATCTGATTATTAAACCAGATAACAAAAAAATAAAGAGTGGATGAGTAGATGAGTAGATGGGTGGATGAGGAAAGTAGGATCTGGGATTTGGGGACTGGGATTTGGTAAAAAAATGGCTGACACATGAATGCTTCTTCCACTTGCACTGACACTGTCACTTTTTACTTTTTTCAACTCAAAACTTAACACTCAAAACTTAACACTATTATTCTGAATAATATTTAAGCCCAAACCCTAAAGTTATCAATTCCCTAATCAATATCATCATCCTTATTCTCAAATAAAAAAATGTCAACTAATTCTCCTTTTATTTCTGCTAATAATAAATCAACATGGTTTATAATATCAAAATCTTTTGAATTTTGTTTTACAGTTTCTAGAACTTTTATTATTCCATCACCTTGAATTTCACAATAATAAATAAACTTAATAGCACTCAATACAGCAGCTTTATAACCGCAAAGAAGAGCTTTTTCAATCAATTGATACAGCCTTGGATATTCAACAGAGTACAGCAAATCTGGAATCAATTCTACAGCCATTGCTTTTCTTTCCCCATTGAGAGTATCACGTTTCAAAGGTACATAATCAAGGGTGTTTTCGATAAAATCAGTTACACTAATAACAATAGAAAGAGCATTTTTTATATCAATATCCTTAATTGTATTGATGTTTTTTTTAATAACAATTTTAGATTTTTCTGGTCGTTTTAAAACTAGACAAATGTTTCCAATTATAGCTTTAAAAGCACCAAAAATTAACCTTTCCATATACAGTCTACCTGATCCTCTTGTTTCACGGAAACTTTTTGCAAAAGCAATAAGCTCATTCACATAAACTGAAGAATTTTTTTTTACTATTTTATAAGTATACTTATTAAAATTTCGGATAGCCTGCCCCTTTTTTTTGGGGAAAGCATAAAAAAGAGTTAAAATCTCTTTTAATATCGGAGATAGAATAATTTTATCCGGTATGTCTCCATCTACAAAAAGGTTTTTTTGCATACATCTTTCTTTCATGCTATTTTTTCTTACAATTTTATCTCTTTTAATGCATTATTGGTATCTTCAATATCAAAATATTCCGTATCAAAATCGCCCATCCATTCTTTAATATGCTCATGATCTGAATGATTTGGATCTTTCATTACCCGAAGATTCCAGTAGTAACCACCAATGCCACCACTGTCTTCAGGAGGACATGCTCTTTTTCCTCCAAGACAAATAGGGTGTTTAAAGGATTTATTGAAAGGAAATATTTTTTCAAGAATGATCTGATGATACCAGCCATCTCCAAAATCATAAATATATAATAATTTATCTCCCTTTTCAATGATATAATCACCAATCTTAATACTCTTAAAATCTATTATTTCTTCAAATTCATCATCAATCATCTCTAAATCTGCAATGTGAATGTAGTCATCTATAATAAACTCAAAAAGATGATAATCTGCCCAACCCATCACAGTTTGAATAACCTGGTGAAAAATTTCAAAATCAGACGAGTTCAAGATTTGAAACCTGCGCCAAATTGGGGGTTTGCCACCTTTCAATGTAATTTTAAATTGATAAATTTGTCTTTTCATATTTTTTTTCCTTCAATAATATATAAAAATTTTTCCACTAATCCCCTCTATTTATTATGCGATAATAGGCATTTTTATGGGTTAAAAATGTCTTTCTCATAAAACCATTTTAAGATAACAATATCATATTGTCAAACGCCATACTAGCTCTTTAAAATAATTCCCCTTGTATTCACTATTTACTATTCACATACACTTCCACTTGGTTTATTGGTTGATTGGACTAATGGTTGAATAGTTGATTGGTTTATTGGTTGGATGTAGAATAATGAACATCGAAGCGTCTAAAAGTTAAAAAGTTGAAACGTCAAAGTAAATAAACAAAAACAATATACAAGGTATTTTATTTACTTAATAAATTATTTCAATTTAATTTCTATTCTCTATATTGAAATCTCTAAAAATATTGATTTAAACAATGTTTTGCTAAATTCGATCACAAGTGAAATGGATTTTATATAAAAAAATCAGGAATATGACCTTTTAAAAATTAAATTTCTGATTACATATACACTCATCCACATGACATATAAACACTCTTTATTTAAATAAGTTTAAATCTAATTTTTTATGGCGATATTGAATTCAACCGCCTTATTGAAAAAATCCCTTTCGTTAAACCTGTTTTATGTATCCGCCTATCCTTCTTTAATATTGCTGTGCCTCCAAACATAGCATATGATGACTTTATAAAATCTCTTGAACCTAAAACCAAACCATCTGTAAAATAACGTATACGATACCTGAATAACTCAGCCTCTCCTAAATCAAAATCCCTCTCAATCTCCTCTCTTATTATCTCTCCTGATATCTTACCTTTTGCATCCTTCGCTACCGCTCCTTTATTGTAAAGAAATTCTCTATATCTTAAAAAATCTCTCAAACTATTATCATCTTCAAATATTCCTTCAAAACTTAAAAACTTATCCCTCTTATTATTCTTAACCCTGAAACCTATACTGCTCCATCGATAATCATCTGGCCTCTTCACTATTCCTGCTCTTATCGAATTTAAATCTATGTATGCAAGACAATTCAATAAGCATTCTCCTCTCTCAATTAACACACTCTTAAATCTATCTCCCCAAAAGTATCCTGTACGATCATTTACTCGATTATACCAACAAGAAAAACTCTGCTTTATAGACTTTACATATTCTGAAATATCACTCAATTTCTTGCGAAAATCAGAAAGACTCCACACATTTAATTCATCTCTCCCATAAAAGGCTTTTATGCGAGCTTCAAGATCTTCGTCTTTATACGTATCACCAGATTCCATCTTTATAAGTAAATGAAAGTGGTTGCTCATAATAACAAAACCAATTACTTTAACAAAATAGATAGAAGAGTATTTCTTTATTATTTTTAGAAGTTTCTCTTTTTCCACATCACCCAGATAAAACTCTTTCCCAACAGTTCTTGAAATAATATGGTAGTACGCAGGTTCCCCAAGAACTTTTAAACGTTTTACTCTTGCCATTTGATTTCCTCCTCTAAATAATTAATCATTTATTGTTCTCATTTTTTCTAATAAAACAACAATCTGATCTACTACTTATTATAATAAACTTAAATAACCATCTTTTCAACAAAAAAATAAAATAAATTACCTGTCCCCTTTATCCCCCTTTATCCCCTCTTTATAATATCCATCTATTTTGTAAGTGATTAATTGACTAAAATTATTCCTGTTCTATAATATATTTGTGAAAACTATATACATAATACGTCATGGTGAAACAGAATCAAACAGAAAGGGGATTTTCAGGGGAAGACTTGATATTCCCCTTTCCAAAGCCGGAGCCGGGGAAAAACAGGCAAAAGATCTAAGAAAATATTTTAAAGATAAGCCTGTAGACATTGTATTTACAAGTCCTCTATCACGTGCTGTTAAAACTGCTGAGATTGCTTTCCCTGAAAATGAAATTATAAAAAAAGAAAATTTAAATAACTTAGATTTGGGAATATGGAAAGGGATGGAAAAAGATAAGCTTAAAAAACAATCTCCCAAACTATGGAAAACATGGATAGAAAGCCCTGAAAAAATAACTTTCCAAAAAGGAGAGAGTATTGCTGATGTGTACATAAGAGCTGGGAAATTTTTAAACAAAATTAAAGACATAAAAGAAAAATCCATTGTTGTAGTTTCTCACCGTTCAGTTAATAAAATAATGTTAGCTGCATGTATTGGTTTGAAAGAGAACTACTTCTGGAAATTTCATTTAGACAATTGTTCAGTATCAATTATATTATTTGAACAAAAAAGGGGATTTACAATATTTAAACTTAATCAGACAGACCATTTAACACATACTGTTATGGAATGGTATTAAATTAATAATATAAATAGTATATAATTAACAAAAAGGAGGTGTGAGTATGAAAAAAATCATTATTTGTTTACTTGTTGGGATACTCATTGGAGGAGCAGTTATATATCTTGTTATGCACAAACCCCCCACTCCTAAAATTGAATCTGCTGTGAAGAATAGTTTTTCTGAAGTAACTTCTAAACTTGATCAGGGAGGGAATCTCTACTTATATTACAGTGCGGAGAGAGTTGTTAAATCTATAGAAAAATTTGCTGGAAAACTACGTAAAATAATTGAACTACAGGTTTCTAAAT
Source organism: Candidatus Aminicenantota bacterium (assembly GCA_030612495.1). Lineage (GTDB taxonomy): Bacteria > Acidobacteriota > Aminicenantia > UBA2199 > UBA2199 > JAUWNT01. The sequence goes on along the minus strand of JAUWNT010000122.1, from coordinate 68 downwards.
CTAATATTGAAAATAATGATGCACTAAAAATCTTTGACTTTGCCTTCAAAATGTTCAAAAACAGTGGG